>CAYWGU010000021.1:0-34104 GCA_964457975.1 uncultured Spirochaetaceae bacterium
GATGGAGTATTTTTAGATACTTTAGATTGGTTGGACTATTACAAGGAAGATGCAGTTCTTTATGCAAGATTATTAGATGGGTATAAAGATCTTTTAAAAAAACTTAAAGTTAAATATCCAGAGTTATTAATAATTCAAAATAGAGGTTTTAACTGTTATGAAAGGGTCAGCTACAAATATATAGATGGCATTCTTTGGGAAAATTTCTCATCTCCCTATTTGAGTGAAAACTTAGAAAAAATTGAAATTCTTGAAAGGTTTGAAAAAATAACTCGTAGAAAAAAAACAGCAGTATTCACAATTTCATTTGATGATGGTGATGAAAGTGCAAAATTATCGCACAAACTAAACTGGATCCATTTACAGAGTCAGATAATAGATAGATATTCCATATGGGATATAGAAACCCATAGATAAGGAAAACAAATGAAAAAGAAAAATATATTTAAATTACTTTGTACAATAGTATGTTCTCTATTCCTTTTCTCCTGTTCACGGGTGACAGGAATCGTCAATATACTAGATGACACTTCAATTAAAGATGATAGCTCAGTATATGACGGTTTGGATGATTCATCTGTTAAAGAATTATATATAACAGTATTAAATCCCAAAGAAAATAGTAGAAAATATGATTATACCTTGACTCAAGTTAATGATAATTACACAGGAATAACAGAAAAAGAAGAGCCAATTGTTAAAGTAATTTTTCAAGAAGGAAAGAATGGTGTAATTAGCAATACTGATTATGGATTTGGTATGACAGATTATAATGGAACAATGGAACTTCGCGGACAATCATCTAAATTGGCTAATTTGAAATCATATAAAATTGAATTGAGTAAAAGCGCCTTATGGGATGGATATCAGGTAGTAAATCTTAATAAACATCCCTTTGACGATATTAGAGTACGAAATAAATTAAGCTTTGATTTAATTAAGGATGTTCCAAATATAACAAGCTTAAAGACTCAATTTGTTCATCTTTTTATTAAAGACTACAGTGAAGGTGATTATTCTAATTCATATGTAGATTATGGACTCTTTACTCAAGTTGAGCGAATAGATAGGGACTATCTTGAAAATCATGGACTAGATCGTGCAGGTAACTTGTACAAAGTGGAAAATTTTGAATTCTATAGACATGAAGATGTCATCAAATTAAAAGATGATATAGATTATAATAAGAAAGATTTTGAAGAATTATTAGAAATTAAAAATGGTGATGATCATTCAAAATTGATTAAAATGTTAGATGATGTGAATAATAAATACATGCATATTAATACCGTAATTAGCAAACACTTTGACAGAGATAATTTATTAACATGGCTTGCTATTAATATTTTAACAGACAATATAGATACATCAAGTAGAAACTATTTTTTATATTCTCTATCTGACAGTGATATTTGGTATTTCCTACCTTGGGATTACGATAAAGGCCTTGGGGCTTATTCTAATAATAGAGGATTATGGCAAAATGGAGTATCTAATTATTTTGGTAATGTTTTAATTAAAAGATTTTTAGAAAATAAAACCAATTTTCTAGATCTATCAAGAAAAGTTGAAGAAGTCTATAACATTATGACTAAAGAAAAGATTGAAGAACTTGTTGAAATATATGAACCAATTGCCTTGAAATACTTACTACGAGAACCAGATAATCAAAAGGGATTTGTGGATTTAGAAGAAGTTAAAGAATCTTTTGATATGTTGCCAACTGAAGTTGAAAGCAATTATCAAGAATATCTTGAAAGTATTCAAAAACCTATTCCTGTGTTTATTGGTAATCCATTTCTATATGGTAATTACCTACAGTTCACGTGGTCAGATTCCTATGATTTTCAGGGGGATAAAATTACTTATACCTTAGAAATTAGTGATTCTATAAGTTTTGATAATATACTCTTGAGACAATCTGGAATAAAAGATACAGAACTTATAATTAAAAAGTTACCTCCAGGACATTATTACTGTAAGGTCTTTACAGATGATTCTGAGGGAAATAGAATGGGTGCCTTTGATATATATATTGATTTAAAAAATGGTATATATGGCTATGGAATGAAGGATTTTTATATTAATAAGTAAATTATTGGAGGCTCTTTTGAAATTACGATATGAACATAAATATCTTATTGATTATGGTACTTATTTAAAAATAAAAGATCGACTGAGTAAAGTATTAAAACTAGATGATAACTCTGTTGGAGGTAAAGGCTATCATATTAGAAGTTTATACTTTGATGATATTTATGAAAGTGCTTTAATGGATAAATCTGCAGGGATTTTAAACAGAAAGAAATATAGGATAAGAATATATAACTATTCTGAAGAAGTTATAAAGCTTGAAATAAAAAGAAAATTTCAAGATTACACCAATAAGATAAGTACCCGAATCACCAAAGATGATTACAAAAAAATCTATACAGGAGATGTAGCAGATTTTCCTGCAAGGCAAAATGAAGTAATGACAAACTACTATCTTCAGGTTAGAAATAATATATTAAAGCCAAAAGTTATTGTTGATTATTATAGAGAAGCTTATATTCTCCCATATAATCAAATACGAATAACCTTTGATAATAAGCTTTCTGCAGCGGCTCCACAGTATAATATTTTCACAGATGATGTTTATTCTAAGCGTTTAGATGAAAAATATTCAAGAATAATAGAGGTTAAGTATAATAACTTTCTTCCTGACTTTGTAAAAAAAGTTTTTGAACCTTTTCCTATGACTCGGTTATCAGTTTCCAAATATGTCCTTTGTAGAGAGGAATTAATAAAATAGAGAGGTAATTTATTGTGAATGATTTGATAAATTTTAAGGATATTATTAAAAATAGTGTAATTCAAACATCTTTCTTGGGAAGTTTTTCAATTAATGATATTGTTTCGGTTTTCTTTGTAACACTAATTGTTAGTATGTTCATGTTTTTAATTTATAAAATAAGTTTTAGTGGGAACATTTATAATCATAATTTTAATGTTTCTTTGGTTTTAATGGCATTAATAACTTCTGAAATTATCATGACCATTAGTTCTAACCTAGTTCTTTCATTAGGTATGGTTGGTGCTTTAAGTATTGTAAGATTTAGAACTGCAGTTAAAGAGCCATTGGATATAATTTTTATGTTTTGGGCAATTGCAATAGGAATAACTACAGGTGCAAAATTATATGTTCTTTCAATTATAAGCTCACTTCTAATTGGTCTTATTGCTGTACTCCTATTAAGATATAAAAATACAAATAATGTTTATCTTCTTATACTTCAGTATGAAAATTTAACAAATGATAATTTATTAAAAGATTTAAGTAAATTAAATTACAAGATAAAATCAAAAACAATTTCAATGGGTCTAGTAGAACTAACTCTAGAAATAAAGTTGATGGGTGCAAAAACAACCTTTATAGAAGAACTTTCCACTATAGACGGTGTTAAAAATGTATCTCTTGTAAGTTATAATGGTGACTTTGCTCAATAGAGGTGTTTTTTTGAAAAAAGATAAAGTAGATTTTAAAAGAATTATTTCAAGTATTATTGAAACATTGGTAATTAATGCAATAGTTTATTATTTTTTTTATATAATGCAGGCCAATCAGGAGCTGTATATTGCCTTGAATCCACACCCTTTGTTGTTTTTATGTGGTTTCATGGGACTTCGATATGGTAAGAAGTTAGGAGCTGTGACATCCTTAATTACCTGTGTAGTTTATATATATGTTTTTGTAGCTTTGGGTAATGAACTTTCCGAGTTTTTTGAATATTTTTCAAATTTTAAAAACCCTTTAATTTTCCTTTGGCTGGCTTTAATTTTAGGAACATTTAGGGATAATTATTATTATAGACTTCAAAAAGCAGAAGATGAAAACATTTTGTTAAAAGAAGAATATAGAAAGTTAGATAATGATTTCCACATAATTGATAAAGTTCAAAAAGAGCTAAAACATCAAATAATTGGTTCTAATGAGAGTATTATCAGTCTATATGATATTGCTGCAAAATTAGAAACATTTGAGATTGAAGATATCTTTACCGAAACCATTGGTGTATTGAAAAAATATTTGAAAGTTACAGCCGCCTCCATTTATTATTATGATGAGAAGAGTAAATATTTGAGACTTAAAATCATATATGGAGCTAATATTCTCGATCGAAGTTCCTTTCCTATAAGTGAGTTTCCTTGTTATGAAGAAGCAATACTTAATAGATCTGTAGTAAAATGGAATCAAGGTGATAAGGTGAACCAACCTTTAATGGTAGCTCCTTTAATTAAAAATGATAAGATTATAGCTTTTATCAATATTGAAAGTATGGAGTTTGATATTTTAAGTGAATACGCTTATCGACTGTTTGGTCTTATAACAGACTGGGTAAGTAAAGCTTTGTCAAAAGCTCATTATGTTGACGATCTTTGTAATTGTAAATATATTGACGGCACCATTTTGGCAACACCTGAATATTTTGATAAACGATTGGCTATTGAACAGAGAAGAAGAATAGAATTCAACATGGAATATGGAATTCTTAAGTATAAGAACAGAGCTTTCTGTTTGCATGATTTAAATGAAATTGTTAGTAAAGCTTTAAGAGTGGTTGATGTTGTTGGATATGATAAAGAGACAAAAGTACTTTCAATATTAATGCCTGCTACCAAAAAGCATGCTCTATATGTTATTGAAGAGCGAATCTCGAGTAATTTTGGTTATAGACTTGAAAAGATTAAATAGGAGAAAGTAGATGAAATATGTAATTTACATTATTGCAGAAATCTTAGATATTCTCACATTTCTTTTTATGTTTATGTATCCAGGTCATTTATATGAAGTCCTGGCTGTTCATTTTATCTTATTTCTTATTACAGTTTTCTGTTATCGAAGATTTGAGAATACAATAAGTGATTTACCTTTGTACATGATTTTGTTCTTTCCTGTAATAGGTGGTTTGTTTATAACTTTATTTTATTTTAGTACAACCTATTTTTATCGCGATAATCTGCCACTTAGCGATTATGAACAAATGCTTGAATCTGAGGAAGATACCAATATAAGAGAAAAAATAAGCTATGAGAATGAAATAAGGACGATGAGTTTTTTAGATCTTTTAAATTATATTGGACCCGAAAGAAAGAAAGAGTTATTAATTCACTCACAGTATGGTTTTGATATCAACAATACTGAAATACTAAGAAAAGGTCTTGAAGCAGAAGATAAAGAAGTTCAGCATTATGCTGCAACTCTGTTAAATACTAGGGAAAATGATTATACAAATAATATTAGCTACCTTGCTGAACAATATAATTTAAATGATAATCCCCTTATTTTAGATAAATTAGCAAATGCTTATAAAGATTATATAGAATCAGGACTAATTGAAGAAGATAGTATGGGTATCTTCCAAAAAGAATATATTGAAATTTTAAATAAAATAATTCAAATAAAACGTTATGATCTAGAAACTTTAGATTTATTATTTAAAGCTTATGTAAATAACGACAATTTAGTAAAAGCGCAAGAAATTAATAATAAAATAAAAATTGAATTTAATCGTAAAGATCAGGTTGCACTTAACGAGATATATATTCTATTTCAAAAAACAGATCATGATGGAGTCTTCAATAAAATTAACGATATAGATGATAAAGTTATTAATTCAAATGCCCAACTAAAAGAGATTAAAGCTTTCTATAGTAGAGGAGTAATATAATGGTAATATGCATGATAGCTGAAGGCTCATATCCTTATATTGCTGGTGGTGTTTCAAGTTGGATACAGCAGATTATCAAGGCTTTTCCTAATGATGAATTTAAAGTCCTTTCAATTATGCCAAGCAAAAAGGAAACGGTAGAGCTTAAATATGAACTACCAGAAAATGTTATTAAACTAAAAACAATTTATCTTGATGATTATTTGAACATAAAACATAAGGCCATTCCTAAGAATCCTCGTCTTTCAGATTGGGAAAGAGGTGAGTTATCAAAATTTATTAGATTTAAGAGAGACATTGATTGGTATTTTATAATTAATTTCTTTTCAGATAAAGAAAGAGTTGGTTCTGCAATTGATTTTTTACAAAGTTATAATTTTTGGCAGGAAACATTGGATTTCTATAACAGTGAATTTGAAGATGAAGTATTTAATCAATTCTTTTGGACTTTGAGAAATATGTTATTGCCTTTAATATATCTTATTCAACAAGAACCAGAAGAAGCTGATATCTACCATTCTGCTTCTACAGGATACTCTGGAATTCTTGCTACAGCTCTTTCCATTAAAAGCACCAAGCCCTACTTGTTATCTGAGCATGGAATTTATGCTAGAGAGAGGGAAGAAGAACTGCTGAAAGCAAAATGGGTAAAAGGTATTTATAAAAAATTCTGGATTGATTTTTTTTATTCAATATCGATTGCATCCTATAAGCAAGCTAGTATTGTTACCTCATTATTTAACTCCAATAGAGATATTCAACTGAGTCTTGGTGTAGCTGAGATAAAATCCATAATTACACCAAATGGTATTAATTATAAAAATTTGAATATAGAAAGAGTTGAACATGCAGGAATTAATATTGGAGCAATTTTAAGAGTTGTACCAATAAAAGATATTATGACTCTAATAAGAGCCTTTAGCATCGTAAAAAGAAAAACATCAGAAGTAAAACTTTATATAATTGGGCCTACAGAAGAAGATGTTTCTTATTATGAGCAATGTCTTAATCTTGTAAAGTTGCTAGAGGTTGAAGATGATGTAATATTCACAGGAAGAGTAGATATCAAAGAATATTTAGGAATAATTGATATTATGATTTTAACCTCCATTTCTGAAGGCCAACCATTGGTAATTCTAGAGGGATGGGCGGCTAAGATTCCTTTTGTGTCAACTGATGTAGGAAGTTGCAGAGATATGTTAACTGGAGATGAATTTGAAGGTGATTGTGGAATTGTCACAAAATTAGCCTCTCCCTCCGACACTGCAAATGCACTGCTTACCTTGATTGAATCTCCTGAGATTCGCCATGAGATGGGTGAGAATGGGCGAAGGCGCGTTGAACGACTTTATAATGATGATGTACTCGTAGAAAGTTATAGAAAGATATATGAAGCCCTTTATAAAAGAAGATAATAAATTTTTTAATTAGATCAATAGGAGAAGTATAGATATGGCTGGTATTGGATTTGCCTTAAGAAGAATGTTCAATGATGACTCTTTTACTAAAAGAGGAGTTGCTTATATATATTCATCTTTCATAGCTGCTGGTCCTTGGATTATAAGTGTTATAGCTATCAATCTGTTGCTTTTTTTTATGGAAGCTCTAGATGTTAGTATTGAAGAAAGAAATTTACTATCGGCTACAATTGTTTATAGTTTCCTTTTTTCTCAGTTATTGATAGCACCTTTTCAGTTGGTAGTTACAAGATATTTATCAGATAAACTTTATATTAGCGAGTATGGATATATTCGTCCTTCCTTTATGGGATTCAATCAAATAATATTCTTCATCAGTCTTGCTATCTCTGTTGCTTTCTATTTCAATAAACCTCTACCTTTATATTATAGATTAATGGCAATATATTTATTTGTTATTATTTCATTGACTTGGGTAATAATGATTTATTTAAGTGCAGTCAAGAATTATAAATTAATAGTTAAAGCCTATATAATTGGAGGTTTGGTAACTTTTGCTTTAATGACTCTATTAATTAAAGCTCCTCTACCTTTTGAAGAATTTGAAACATCCTCGAACTTCCTTTTTTCTTATTTAATTGGTTTAAGCATCATCTTTTTGATCTTTTTATATAACTTTTTAACCACCTTCTTTTATGGTAACGGTTATAAATTTGATTTTTTAAAGTATTTTAATAAGTTTTATAGCTTATTTTTCATTGGTCTTTTTTATACTGGAGGAATATGGGTAGATAATATTGTTATGTGGTTCAGTGAGTTGGGTCTTACCATTCAAGAGACTTTCCTCTTTGCTCCCTATTATGATAATGCTATATTTCTCTCTTATTTGACTATAATTCCTTCATTGGTTTTATTTTTGGTCTTTGTTGAAACTGATTTTTACAATAGCTATAAGAATTATTTCCAAAAAGCAAATGGAGCTGAAACCTATAAAAAAATTAATTTAGCTTTTTTGAAAATGAAAAAGGTATTGAATTACAACCTTTTTTATTCTTTTGAAGTTCAAGCTTTAATTACTCTTACAGCAGTTTTGTTAGCTAAGCCAATTTTCAAATTTCTTAAACTAAATTATGTTATTAGAAATATCTTTAAAATAACAGCTGTTGGATCATTGTTTAATATTTTGTTTTTTACAATAATGCTAATTCTTCTATATTTTGAATTAAAGAAAAGGGCAATGCTTGTAGCTGCTTGTTTCTTCTTTTCCAATTTAATCTTTTCCTTTTATTTAAAGGACAAGGGGGTAGAATATTTTGGCTATGGTTTTGCTATATCTTCCTTTATAACTTTTTGCTTGAGTTTCATTTTATATAAAAGTTTCATGAATAAAATAAATTATATAACTTTTGCTCGACAGCCAATTTATATTAAAGTTGAAACAGGTATATTTGTAAAATTAAGTAACTATCTAAATAGAAGAGTTGATGAAAGAAAAATACAGGATTTTAAAAAAGCTGAAGCTACTATCTCCCCACCTCCTGAAGCTTGATTATATATTAATAAATTTAAGTCCTTTCCCCTTTTATAAGGGTCATAAAAAAGCATGTAAATCATAAAGTCGATTACATGCTTTCTATATTTAATAATTTTTATCTTTATTTAGGCCATAGTTCTTTAATCTCTTGGTTATCAGGAAATATCTCATTTGCATAGGTAAAATAGGTTCTAGCAAAATCATATTTACCTTCATCTTTCGCTAGAATGCCAAGGTCTTTGACAGCTTCAAAAGCTTCTTTTGGTAATAATTGGTAATTCCCAATTAAATCTTTAAGCTGCCTTTTTGCTTTTTCCTTATCGCCACCAAATAAATTTGGAGCATACATCATTCTTTCACTATCTATTAAAATAGAACGAGGGTTTTTCTTATTAATTTTTATGGCTTTATCTATTGCTTGGCTTGATTCTTTTCCCTTTGAAAAAATATATTTATTACTCAGCAGCATATAATTACCCAATAAGTTTGCTTTTGCAATTTGAGCTTCTTCATTATTGTCTAAATTTTTAATCTTTTTAATATCGGAAAGACCTTTTTCAGTAGTAGCTTTCCCATTGCTACCATTTAAAGAGGTTTGATTTCTTATTAGAAATTTACCTATTAGTTGGAGAGTCTGAGCTTTTGTTATGATTTTAGCTTCATTATCAAAAGGTGAGGATTCAATAAAATCATTAATTGATTTTACTTCAGGGCCCAAATTAGGTTCTGAAGGGCTATTGTACATAAAGTATATGAATTCTCTATAGGTTTCAGAGTCATAAATTTTCTGAACATCCGTTTGTGGGTAACTTGCAAAAATAGAGAAGAGTCCCACAAAAAAGGCAAGAAATAAAAGAATAAGTTTTTTCATATAGAAAGTATAAATCAATAAACATCTTTGGTCAATTTTGTTACCTATATAACAAAAATGCTTATTAATGGTTAATTGAATAAGAAAATGGATTTTACCATTTTCTTAAGATCCATTTAATATAAAAAAAGCCCTTTTATTTCTGAGGAAGTCAGAAGATTTCTTTATCTAAGTTTATTTGAAATAAAACTATATAAACGGGTAAAAATAAAAATTAACTTTTTTTTAAAATAGATGGTTTTATATTTAAAACCACCAGTTATTCTTTATTGTATAAATTACAAATAACAATATAAAGAGGAATAACTGATGGCTGTGTTTTATTCAAATACTATTTAAATTAGATAAATCGATAAGTACAAGCAATAGTTGCAGGAACTGTGAATGAATAATCAACATTATGTGCAAAGACGTCTAATTTAACACCCATTGCTACTCTTAGAGATAAATCCAAAGGAAGATTATCATCGAAACTATAAACTATTTCACCAGCACCTACAAAAGATGAAGGGATAGAATCTGTTGAACTAAATGATATAAAAGTCATTGGTACATCAAAAGAAAAACCGATATTATAACCAAGGCCAGCTTTAAAATCTAAAGTGGTATCATTAATTTCAAAACTATAAACCTTGTACATTCCATAAATTTCTATCATTAAATTCTGGTCAATAAAACCAAAACCTGCAGCACCTTCAATTGTTAGGTTGGGGGTTGCTTGATAATTAAGTTGAACACCAATATTAGTCCCTAAAACAAGACCTGCCGCCCAAGTTGGGTGTGTCGTATTGTTAGATACTTTGTGAGAAGCATCAGTTTTTAAATCGCTGAACTTATCAGGAGCAGTGTTAGCAAATGTAGGAGCTGCTACAAAAGCTATGATAGCCAATAAAGCTAAAAGTTTTTTTTTCATAATTTTCTCCTAAAGAAAAACCAAATAGTTAGTTAATTTTTTTAACTAACTTAATTATACACTAAAAATAAAATTTTGAAAGGAAATTATTTTATTATTTTATTGAATTTTTTTGCACTGTGGTTTACCTGTCAAAATGGCGAGATAATAATTACAAATATCTTTTGTAAAATCTTGAATTGAAAAAAGTTAAATCCTCTATGTTTTCTTGTAGTTAATCCTTTAGAATGGAGCATTAAACTGGACTCTTTAGCAATTATTTTGAATTAGTAAAACTATGTGAATACTTAGGAGAGCTTCTGTCAATCTTAGTAATACTGCACCATTGTACCAAGCCTTGTTTACTTGTATCCCTGGGGTGGGGTAATGACTCTAAGGTGCATTCTGTATTGGTTTTTAGTTTATATCCAATGAATAGGTTGTCTGTCTTGTGATTAGAGCTAAGAGCTACTTTAAAGATGCTTTTAACTGTTCTGAGTTACCTAGTTTATAATCATGGTTTGTTGTTCCGCTAGTCCTTGTAGCCTTGTTTTAATTCATATTTAGATGTTGCTTGACTATCGGCTTGTCAGTGATTGATAACTAATTAGCTCCATAAAACAAATATGAGTATAATAATTTTAAGTGAGTTCATCCATCTTTGATTTTTAGAATAAATATTTTATACAATGGAATTCTAAGTTGAGTTTTTTATTGAAAGTTTTATTCATTAATCTTATGCTAAACAAAGATATTACAGAATAAAGGTAAGATAAACTATAATGAAAAAAGAGAAGATATTTTTTGTAAATGATTATGCAACAGTTGCTCATCCAAATCTATTGAAGGCCTTAAGTGAAGCTAATTTTAATAATGAAATGGGCTATGGTGATGATGATTACTGCCAAGAAGCAATTAATTTAATAAAAAAAGAATGTGGTAATGATGATGTTGATGTTTTCTTCTTGATGGGAGGAACACAAACAAACATGATTGTATTGAATTCCATCTTAAGAAGCTATCAAGGTGTTATTAGTGCCCAAACAGGACATATTGCAACTCATGAAACAGGTGCCATTGAAAGAGGTGGTCATAAAGTTTTAACAATAGAAGCTAATGAAGAAGGAAAATTAAATGCAAAGCAAATAGAAGACTGCTGCAATGATTACAATAATGATGTTAATTCTCTTCATATTGTACAACCAGGATGTGTGTATATATCACATCCAACAGAATCTGGAGCACTTTATACCAAGGATGAATTAATAGAAATAAATGAGGTTTGTAAGAAAGAAGGCTTGCTACTATACGTTGATGGTGCACGACTTGGATATGCCCTTGCAAGTATCAAGAACAATATTACACTAAAGGATCTAACATTCTTGACAGATGTTTTTTATATTGGTGGAACCAAATGTGGAGCAATGCTAGGGGAAGCTTTGGTGATTAACAATAAAGAACTTACTCCTTATATACGTTACAGCATGAAACCCTGTGGTGGACTTCTTGCAAAAGGAATGATTCTAGGAATTCAATTTAAGGAATTATTTACTAACAATTTGTATGTTGAAATTTGTAAGAAGGCTGATGATATGGCTCAAAGAATTGCAAATACTTTTGAAGAGTGTGGCTATACAATGTTTACTAAATCTTATACCAATCAACAGTTTGTGATAATCGATAATGAATCCTTGAAGAAGTTTGACGAGTTATATGATTTTGCAATGTGGATGAGAATAGATGATGAACATAGTATTGTTAGAGTTTGTACTTCTTGGTCTACTTCTGAGCAAATGATATCCTCGTTGATAAATGATATTAAACGATTTCGCTTGAATTAACACCTTCAAATAATAGAAAATAAGAGAGAAAAATAAAAGAGTTATTCCCATAATATGAGAATAACTCTTTTAATATCTAAGTATAAATACAATTTAGAACTTATACATAATTCCAACAGGAACTTCGATGCCATGCAATATGTCATCTGCTGTTTTGTTAAAGGTATAATTGGCGCCGGCTTTTAACATCCATGTATTGTTGATGTTATATTTTACACCACCACCTAATTTAGCTCTAAAGTAACTATGCTCACTATTATCAAGAGGAATCATAGTACCAACACCAAGAGTTGCATAAGGAATGAATGAATCACTGTTCAATAATTTGAAATTGTAATCAACTGTAAACATTGGAGTAATTGTTGTTAAATAGGTTTCGTCGTCAAATTTATTAGTACCAATTCCCAATTCAAGAGCAATTGATAGGTTTGTACTTATTTCTTTTTCAATAATAATATCCAATCTACCACCTAGCAATGATTGTTGGCCTGGTGTATTAAAAGTACCGTTCAAGTAGGAATAATTACCAACAATACCAACATGATTTGGAGTATCAAGAGGTGCTTCAAATGCTCCCATATCATCAAATATAATATCACCATCAGATGCTAATTCAAGATTTTGAAAAGCTAAGTCAATTTCTGCTTCCTTTTCAGGATTTACAATTGGATTGATATTTTCATCTTCAATAGCTAAAGATTTTGAATTTATGATTAGCTCAACATTTTCTGTTTCAATTACAGCCTCAACAACTTCCTCTTCTTGAGCGAATGCTACTACGTTATCATCGAGAGTGGTTGTTTTCTCGTTCATTGTAATTGTTGGTTCCTCTGCATTGATTAAATCCATACCATTAATTTGAGTGAATGTTGTATCACCACCAATTGTATGAGTCAATATAGAACCATCTTCATAGGATAATTGAATGCTTGGATCATTTACATAGTAGCTTTTTAGTGAAGATGTAGAAAGTACTGAATCTTGGAACTTGGTTGAAGTGTTATCCGTTGCAGGGTTTATGCTTACAATCAAATCATCTACATAAGCTTCAATTATGGTATCATTGAACCTTAAATAAATATTATCAGCAAGAGTTAGTCGATACCAATCATTATTTCCTGTTAAATTAACAATTGTTGGAAGGGTAAATGTAGCAACACCATAAGATAATTCAAATGCTGCAAGTTTTGATGCTACATTTAGTTTTAATCCTACAGGGAATACTGCCTCTATATCACCATTTGCATTTATCATGATGGTAGAAGAATCAGAATTGTTAAATAAAGCTTTATCGCTTTCAATTGTAAAATTTACAATCTTATTAGCAGATAATAAAACGTCATTGTAGTAAAGAAGATCATCCTTTACTTCAAATCCTAATGCGGCTAAATCTAATTGATCATTTTCTAAAGAGCTAGAAGATTTTGCAACTGTTTTATTTACTGTTATATTTGATTCTGATGTGCTAGTTTGAGTCACTTTAGTTGTTGGAGTTTTTGGAGCTGGGGCAACTATTGGAGCTGGTGCATTTGATACCTTTTCAATAGGAGCTACTATTGTAGTTTCGTCTTTAGCCGTTGTTTTATCATCCTTATTGCAGCCAACCATTGTCAGTGAAAGTGTAATCGCAAGAATTGATAATAAGATATTTTTAGTACACGTAGTTCTTTTCATATTTACCTCTACATATTTTTTTTCATTTTTTAATTAATAAAATACAATTCAATATTAATTGAATTCCTACTTAATAGTAATAGCTATATTACTTTTGAGCAATAAAAAAGTGATAAATCTCCTAAATTGAAGGACTTATTCTTATTTTAGTGCGGTTTCGACTGTTAAATACTTTTTTGATGTAACAGAAATCAGGAATGATCCAAGAGGTGCAGTTATTATAATACCTATAACAGCAAAAGTTAGAGCCAATTCACCACAGGCAAGGCCCATTGCTAAAGGAACTCCACCCATAGCTGCTTGGACAGTTGCTTTTGGAAATTCTGATACAAGACAAAATAGTTGTTCTTGTTTTGTAAGACCAGCTTTAGTTGTAGAAATAAATGTTCCAACAGTTCTGAAGGTTAGACCAATGATTAACATAAATACTACGTTAATTCCTGCTGTAGATATGTAGTTTATATTAACAAGAGCACCAACAAGAACAAATAATAATATTTCAGCTCCTACCCATAGTTTTGAAAACTTAGGAGTTATCCTATTTGCAAGAATGGGATGTTGTGCTTTTATTATTAAACCAAGGCTAACTATTGCAAGCAAACCTGAGATGGGAACAATATTTTCAATTGTCTTTTCTAGTGTTATGAATAGGAAGGCAAGACTTAACAATACCAATACTTTTATGGTATCTCTCATATGAACTTTTCTAAAGAATTGGACAATTAAAATACCCGATACAACACCTAATGCAATGCCGGTAACCATTGAAACGGGAACTCTTAAGAGAGAGGTTGCATGAATATTACCCCCCTGTGCTAGGCCAGAAAGAGCTGTAAAGATAACAATGCAATAAACATCATCAGCGGATGAACCCGCTAGCATCATCTGGGGAATTGCTTTGTCAGTCCCTCTTTTTTCGTCTATCAAGCGTGTCATAGCAGGAACAACAACAGCCGGTGATACCGCGCCCATAATTGAACCTATGATACCAGCTTCTATCACTGAAATTCCCATTAGATGAGGTGCAAATAATAAATATGCAATTATTTCAAAGGATGCTGGAACAAAACAAAGCATTATAGCGGGACGTCCAACTTTTTTTAGATCTTTTAAATCTAATGATAAACCAGCCTTCATTAAAATTATAATAAGAGCAATTTCTCTAATATCACCAGAAATATTTGTAAGTTGTGATGATAAGATATTAAACCCAAAAGGGCCTAAGAGGATACCGACGAATAACATTCCTATAATATAGGGTAGATGGATTTTACCAAGCAAACTTCTTGATAGTAGACCAAGTAAAATAATTAGAGCCAAACTAAATAGCATAAAATTTTCCTTTTTGCGAGGCATAAAAAAAAGATGCCACTGCCATTGAATTGCAGAAGTCATCAGCTTAAAAGCAGTTCGGACGAAGTCCAGGGAGACATTCATTCCCAATATTTATTTTAATATTACTTAAGATTTTATTTTTAAGCAATATTAAATATATAAATACCTTCAAACTTATGTAAATAATATTTACAGTAGCTCTTTAGCATCGAGCAAAACATCAACCATATGGATGTTTTACAAATTCTTATTTCTTTGATTTTGCATAAAGGTTCTTAGTATTCTCTAATTGTGTGTTAATTAAATTAAGAAGAGGGTGTTTGTTATGAATAACTTTTCTTGCAATGGGTTTAACAGTGGTTAATATCTCCAATGAAAGTGGGAAATTGTTTTCAGCAACGGCAAGTCGAGCGATTCTAAGTTCAAGTGATAGCTGCTGCTCGGTTGTTATTTGATAGGTGTTTTGGGCTATTTGATTTGATAGTTCAAAGTAACCATGCAGTGCCTTTGTATACATATGTAATCTTTCATAGCATAGGCAAAGAGCACATAATATATTAATTTGAATATCAATTTCATTCTCATCCTTTACACTATAATTATAAGCATCACGGAGAAAGCACATTTCTTTATTTTCATCTTTTTCAAAACGTGCTATTTTCGCTCGACATAAGCAGTATTGGCTGTAATATGAATCAGTCTTTTCGATATTCAATTTTTCAAATAATTTTTTTGCTTCAAATATTTTTTTCTCATTGATATAGGCAATAACCAAGTTAATAGTTGCTTCTTTTATAAGCTTTTCGTTATTTCCTTCTTGTGTACCTTGATATATATTCATAGCATTAATACTTGCATTTTCATAATCATTATCTTCGTTATATAAATCAAATAGTTGAGCACAGATAGAAAGAAAAATGGTGCTATCAATACCATTTTTGTTAAAAGTCTCATTTTTATAAGCATTCAATTTGTTGATTTTATCGTGTCTTCTTGCAAAGGGTGCTAGATTTTCTACATCCTTTACAAGTAATAATTTTTGTATATTGTTTTCCATTAATTTTCCTTATACCATTACAAAATATAGTAATAGTTCTACATTTGAGCAAGTATTAAAATGTTTAGCGCTTTAAATATTAGCATATTCCCTATTGATTAAGAGTCTTAAGGGGTGTGTGGAATTTAAACTTTCACAATTGGATACAAGGGTTTCTAATATATTATTTTTGGTGCTGTCATTTTCTAGATATCCATATATTCTTGCAATTCTAAAATCAATTGATATCTTCTGTTCTTCTGTTAGAAAGTTGGTGCTATCATATTTATTCTTATTTAAATTATTATAGATAATCAATGCTCTGTGATATTGCTTATCTTTTTCATAAGAAAGTGCAAGTCCACATAGTATTTCAAATTTAACTATATCCAATGAATTTGCTTTTATTGCAAGGTTGAGGGCTCTTTTGTAGGAACTAATTTCATTCGCATTATCATGCACCATTCCATAATATTTAGCCGAAGCACAACTATATAAATACCTAAAGGTTTTATTCTTTACATCTTTTAATTCATTGAGAAGAGTCTTGCCTTCATATAATTTTTCATCATCTAATAGAGAACAGACCAACATATATTTAGCTTGAATGGCAAAACCTTTATTGCCTGTTCTTTTTGATTCGTTATATATTATTTTAGCAATCCCTGCGGCCTCATCAAAATCTTCATCTTTTCTATAAGCACCAAGAAGTGTTATGTATAGTTGAAGATTGGTTGTATGAACCTTAAAATCTTTTTCAATAAAGTTTGGAAGCAACAGCTTGAGCATCTTTATTTTTTGTAAGTTATCAGCAATTGGAATTAAATCTTCCACATCTTTTGCTATTATCAATTTTGGACTAATTAATTCCATTTTTATCTCTTTATCTATTTTCACCTTTTCTTATTGAATAGGTAGTTGGTTTTGTAATTGCTTTCCTTAATATTATTGCTTTACCCAATGCTATGCAATATTCTGATTCAATTTCTTTGCATGAAGAGCAAAATAGCAATCATGAATAAAACTATCTAAAATTTCCAATCCACTATAGTCTGTATACATATCATCAACAATAAATCCTGCTTTAAACAATCCCCCAAGAAGAATATCCCATGTGTGAGAAAATTCGATGGTATCATGCTTTTTTATCATTTTTTCAACATTCTTTTTTGAGAGGCTTTTTAAGTCAGAGTAGGGAATTGTGTATTTAATCTTTAAGTTACCCTTTTTTTTCTCATCAAAAAGATAAAGAATAGGATTTGTTGCACTTGTAAGGAATGTTCCACCTCTTTTTAAAACACGATAGCACTCATTATATGTTGTTTGAACATCCGATATAAAACATGTTGAAGTTGGATTGTAAATCATATCAAAGGATTCATCTTTAAATATTGAAAGATCCTGCATATCACCAATAAAAGTTTTTACATTTAAATTGTTTTTCTTAGCGGTAATAATATCTGATTCAATTTGCTTTTCACTTATATCAAGAACCGTTACATCTGCACCTGCTGCTGCTAGTAGGATGCTCTGCTGACCACCACCACATGCTAAAGCTAGAATTTTCAAACCTTTTACATTCTTAACCCATTCAGGTTTTATGAATTTTATAGGTGTAAGATACATATTTAAAATACCTTTTTTAGCTTCTTCAATTTGTTTTTCATTGGCAGAAACAGTCCAGAAATTATTATGATTGTTTTCAAAGTCCCAAGCGTTAGCATTATCTTGTATATATTCTTTCATATATTTATACCGTACCACATAAGACAATCAATAGCCATTATATTTTAAAAATGAGCTATTTTACATAGAAATTATTATTAATTTTGTGGTCTAATTTGAAAAATCCAAGGATAAAAAAACTTCCTACTGTTAGTAAGAAGTTACAGTGCGGACAACTGGACTTGAACCAGCACAGACTTTCGCCCACAAGCACCTCAAGCTTGCGTGTCTACCAATTCCACCATGTCCGCGAAATTGTATTAATATAAAGGGAAATTAGCATTACTTCCAATTTTAATCAAGTAGTTTCTTTTAAATAATGGATAATTGATTTAAAAGAATTTGTTGAAATATGGTAAGAAAGGTGTGATTACTGGCTTTTGTTATTGACATATGCCAGTATTGATATTATATTTATAACATAAATTAACAGTAAGCGACTTGGCTTATTAATGGAGATTAAAGTTATGAAAATTGCAATGGCAACACTTGAAGAAAGCATGGGAACAAAATTAGATCAAACATTTGGTAGAGCAGTATATTTTTTATTCCACGATACAGAGAATGGTGAAAATAAATTCATCGAAAATCCTGCAAGAAATGCATCAGGTGGTGCAGGTATTAAATCAGCACAAACTTTAGTTGATGAAGGTGTAGAAGCATTGATTGTTTTCCGCCTAGGTTCAAACGCTGTTCAAGTTCTTGAGGGAGCAAATGTTAAATGTTTTAGAGCTGTAGATGAAAGTGCTCAAGTTAATCTTGATAAATTCATTGCAGGTGAATTAGCAAAACTTGAAGATTTCCACCCAGGTTATCATCACACTAAATAATTAATTAATTACAATTAATGGATATGGTGGATTTTTATATCCATCATTTTTTTCGAATAGGTAAAATAAATGAATATAGCAGTTTTAAGTGGTAAAGGCGGTACTGGTAAGACCTTTGTTTCTACTAACCTTGCAAACATCATTGAATCATCAACATATCTTGATTGTGATGTAGAAGAGCCAAATGGTAGAATTTTTTTTAATAATACTGATGGTATTAAAAAAGAAGAGGTGTTTAGATTACTTCCTTCAATTGATAAAGAAAAATGCATAGGTTGTAGAGCTTGTGTTGATTTTTGTAGATTCTCAGGATTGGCTTTTTTGGGAAATGCTCCAATGCTCTTCCCAGAAATTTGTCATAGTTGTGGTGGATGTGAAAAAATATGTCCAACCGGAGCTATCACAGAAGTTGATTTCAATGTAGGGATTGTACAAATTAATAAATACAAGGATACAAAAGTTGTATCAGGTCTTCTTAATATTGGAGAGGCTTCTTCGATTCCCGTTATAAGTAGAGTACTTGAGGAAATTGAAAACACCAGTGTTATTGATTGTCCTCCAGGAAGTGCTTGTTCAACAATGGAATCAATAAAAAGGGCAGATTACTGTGTTCTTGTAACAGAACCCACGGTATTTGGTTTGCATAATTTAAAGATGATTGTAGAACTTGTTCAGCTCTTTAAAATTCCTTTTGGCTTTGTTCTTAACAAAGTAGAGGATCCAAAGAATACTTTGATTGAGGACTATGTTAAAACAGTTAACAAAGACATATTAATAAAAATTCCTTTCTCCAAAGAAATTGCCAATAAGGTTGCAAGTGGAACTCTTATAACTGATACCAATAAAGATATGAAAGATTTATTTGAAACCTTGCTTGTTAAGATTCAAAAGGGGTGTGAATAATGAAAAAAATATTGGTATTATCTGGTAAAGGTGGAACGGGTAAAACAACCATCACAGCTGCACTGATTGATTTATTGCATATTGATGCATTTGCTGATTGTGATATTGATGCTCCAAATCTTCATTTAATTGAAGTTCCAAAGCATACTGCTAAAAAGATGCCTTTCCGTGGAATGGACATTGCAGTAATTGATCCTGATAAATGTGATGGTTGTGGTAAATGTTATGATGCATGTAGATTTGATTCCATAATCAAGGAAGCTGACGGGAAATGTAGAGTAGATGAATTTGCATGTGAAGGCTGCTTTGTATGCCAGCTTGTATGCCCACAAAATGCTGTAACAGCAAAAGACAATGTAGTTGGAACAACACAGGTTTTCAAGGATGAAAAAGTCTTCTCAACAGCAATTCTTCACATGGGTTCTGGTAATTCAGGTAAATTGGTATCTGAAGTAAAGAAAAACCTATACGAAAATGTTGATGATCAAGAACTTGCGATTATTGATGGATCTCCTGGAATTGGTTGTCCTGTAATTGCATCTCTTTCAGGTATTGATTTAGCAGTTATGGTAACAGAGCCAACTTTATCCGGCTTAAGTGATTTGAGAAGAATTGTTAAAACAGCAAGGTCCTTTAAAACACCTGTTTCACTTATAATCAACAAGTCAGATTTAAATGACTCCATTGCAAATGATATAATTAAGTATGCAAAAGAAGAAGATATTCCTTGTCTTGGAAATATTCCTTATGACAAAGAAGTTTCTAAAGCGATCAACAAAAATGTATCTTTAGCAAATATTGATTGTCCTGCAAGCAGAGCTATTTTTGTCATAAAAGATAAAATGATGAAATTAATATAATGATTTAAATGGTTATTCGATATTACGAGTGCTTCCTTCTTTTAGTTGGAAGCCTTTTTATTTTTAAACAAATTATGGAATGTGTAACGATTTTCTATTATTTTCGGTTTTTTTCTTTTATTAGATTTGAATTTGATATAAAATAATTATATTAAATAATCACAATAAGGATGTTTTATGAAAATTGGTATTCTAACTAGTGGCGGCGACTGTCCAGGGCTAAATGCTGTTATTCGTGGGTTTTGCAAATTTGTACTCAACCAAATGGATGATGTTGAATTAATTGGCATAACAGATGGTTATTATGGCTTGATTAATAATGAAACAAGAATTCTTAAACGAGAGGACTTTTCTGGTATTTTAAATGTAGGTGGTACCATTCTTGGAACCTCGCGTCAGCCCTTTAGCTTGATGCAAGCAGAAGATAGAAATGGTGTTTCAAAGCTAGATAAAATGAAACAAACCTATGAAGAATTAGGACTCGATTGTCTTGTAACCCTTGGAGGGGCTGGAACACATAAAACTGCAGGTCTACTTTCCGAGGAAGGACTTAATGTAATAGGCATTCCAAAAACAATTGATAACGATATTTATGGAACTGAGGTCACCTTTGGTTTTCATAGTGCGGTAGATATTGCCACAGAATGCATCGATAGACTTCATACCACAGCTGCCTCTCATGGTAGAACTATGTTTGTTGAATTGATGGGAAACAAGGTCGGTTGGTTGACTCTATTTGCTGGAATTGCCGGTGGTGCTGATGTTGTGCTTCTTCCCGAATTTCCATATGAACCCAAATATATTGCTAATGTTGTAAAGCAAAGAGCAAAAGACGGTCATGCTTTCAACATCATAGCTATAGCTGAAGGTGCAATAAGTGTCGAAGAAAGCAAGATGAAAAAGAGTGAGAGAATTGCATATCGTGGAGGTCAAAGTACCTCAACTGTGGCTCTTGCAAATTATATAAATGAAAAATGTGGAGTTGAAACACGAATTGTTGTTCCAGGACACCTTCAAAGAGGCGGAAACCCAAGTGCATATGATAGACTTCTTTCCTCTGAGATGGGTAGTTTTGCAGGTAGGTTGGTGCTTGAAAAGAAATTTGGCACCACTGTTGCTATTAAAGATAATAACATTACCTATAACAAATTAGCTGATGTAGCTGGTATTTTGAAATATATACAAGAAGATAATCAAATGATAAACATTGCTCGTGGTATGGGAATTGTCTTAGGTGATGGAAAAAAATATCAAGTTTGAAAAGATTTTATACTTTAAATAAAAGAGGTTATTGCATGCAATAACCTCTTTTAACTCTCTATAGATATAAATTATCCAATAATGTTTTCAAATTCATTAAGTATGTTTTCGAAATACTTGATGGCATTTTCAACAGGTTGCTTAGATGCCATATCGACTCCTGCCATTTTAAGAGTATCAATTGGAAACTTAGATCCGCCACTCTTTAAGAATGACATGTATTCATCAAGATCCTTTTGAGTACCATTTAATACCTTGTTGCTTAATGCAATAGCAGCTGAAATACCAGTGGCATATTTGTATACATAGTAAGAGGAGTAGAAGTGTGGAATTCTCAAACCTTCAAGGTCACTGTTTTTAAGAAGAATTACATTATCTCCAAAGTACAATTCAAGAAGTTTCTTATATTCACCTCTCATTATATCAATGGTGATTGGCTGGCCCATTTCAGCTAATTCATGCATCTTGTGTTCATATTCTGCAAACATAGTTTGTCTAAATAAAGTTGCAAGAACATCATCAATCTGCTTGCCAAGAATATATGCTTTTTCCTTATCACTACTACTTGTTTCAAGGAGATATTTTGCAAGTAATTGTTCGTTGAAGGTTGATGCAACTTCAGCTTCAAAAATTGTATAGTCTGCATTGAAGTAATTGTTGTTCAAATTGCTATAGTGGGAGTGCATTGAATGTCCTCCTTCATGAATTATTGTAAATATATCACGAAGAGATTCTTCATTGTAGTTTAATAAAATGTAAGGATCTGATGTATAGGTACCACTTGAAAAAGCACCCGATCTTTTTCCTTCATTTTCATATTTATCCACCCATCTATCAGTTGTTAAACCTTTTACAAGGGTTGAAACATATTCTTCTCCCAATGGTTTTAATGCTTTAGATATTAATTCAACAGCCTCATCATATGTATGATGAGCTTCATAGCCTTCAACAAGAGATGTGTACACATCATAGTGATGTATTTTAACTTTATTCATCAGCTTTGCTCTAAGCTTGTAATAGCGATGGAGAATAGGAAGGCCTTTATGAACTTCTTCAATAAGGTTGTCATAAACCTTTTCGTCGACATTGTCGCTATAGAGCTTTCTTTGACGAGTTGATTTATAACCGCGAACTGTACTTGAAAAAATATCCTGTCTAATGGATGTTTCATACACATTGGCAAGGGTGAATTGATGATCTTTGTATATTTTATATAGCTGCTCGTAAGCAGATTTTCTTGTATTTTCATCTTGATCTTTTAAGAAAAGTCCAAAAGTAGTTTGGGTTAGTGGTTTGCCATTAATCTCACCAAACTTAAAATCAACATTTGTTAGATCTCCAAATATTTTGGAGGCCTTGCTGCCAACTTCCATTTGAGCTGCCAATATCTTTTCTTCTTTTTCACTGAGAATATGAGCTTTCTGTCGTTTTAATTTCATCAAGGTGTTGCTGATTTCTTTGCAGTCTTCATCCTCAATGTAGCTTTGCAATACCTTATCCTCAATAGATAGTATTTCAGTATCCCAATAGGATAAACTTGACATGTACATTGCATATACCGTTGTAATCTGGGATAGCATCTTTTGATTTTCTACATTTGATGAATCTTCAGAGGATTTTAATTGAGCATAGGCAAAAAGGTTTTCAAGTTTTAAATCAGCTTCTTTCATCCAATCAAAACCCTTTAGTAAATTCTCCTTGTTTTTGCTTAAGAGACCTTTCCACTTACCAGCTGCAGCTACGTCGTTATTTTTAAAATCTTTTAAGGCTTCTTGAAAGTCCTTATCAGATTTGAAGATTTTGGTTAAATCCCAAGTATCATTAATATTTGTTTCGTTTCTTTTCATTATTACCTCTTTAGTTGATGCTTTTTAATATTTCATTCATGATTTTGGCAGCTCTTCCTCTGTGGCTATACTTACCTTTATCTTCCTTAGATAATTCAGCCATTGTAGTTCCAGCTTCATCTATATAGAAAACAGGATCATACCCAAATCCACCACAACCAGCTTGCTTTTTGGTTATTCTTCCCTGCACCTCTTCAGTAACAGTGTAGATTCGATTAGGTGATAAATAAGCAACAAGAGTGCAAACAAAGCTTGCATCTCTATCCGTTATGGTTTCCATATTTTTCAAAAGGAATTCATTGCGCTCTGCACCATCAAGCAGTCTACCCATAACATCCGAACCATAACGAGCAGTTTTAACACCGGGTTTTCCGTCAAATGCTTTGACACACAAACCAGAATCATCCGATAAGATTGGTTTGTTACCATTAATTTTATACAAAGCCTCTGCTTTGATTAAGGCATTGCCTAAGAAAGTTGGTGCATTTTCATCAACCTCTACCATGTTAGCTTCCTGTATATCTACATTTGGCATCAAGAGTTTTAATTCTTCTAATTTGTGCTTATTTGAGCTTGCTAAGATAAATTTCATATAAAAAAGATACTCAAACAAGTTTTAAATTGCAAGAGTAATTCATAAATTCCTAATATCTATTTTATGGTGCAGCATTCTTTTAAAATCTTCTTTGAATAATTGATGGAAGATGCCATTGTTCCCGCTTTAATATCAAGCGCCTTACCAAGCGTTCTTTGACTTATATGTCTGTTTTTGAGTTTTTCAATATTTGATAGTGCATTGCTATAATATTCAGTGGTTTTATTAATTTTTCTATCTATTTCATCGAGGTTGTTGTAGTATTTTGTGTAGTTCTTCATTGCTTTAAGCTCCATTATTCGCATCATTAGTTTTGCGCTTCTGTCTTTTTCACTTTCAATTTTATCAATTACTTTTGTGAAACATAGTCTTGAGGTTGAAAGCAATTCAATAATCAACTCTTCATCAACATTAAACAATTCGCTACATTCCTCTGTATAATAGTCAAGAATTAGATCTGGAAAGATCATTATATATAAGAGTATTCTCCGCCGAGTTACCTTGTTGTCCATCTTTCCATATAAGTTTTGGAAAAAAACGTTTTCAAATTGTAGCAGCTCTTCTTTCCTTTTTGCTTCTACAATCATTTTAAAATCACATCTTAATTGATCCTCTCTTTGTTTTTCTAGCTCTGGATAAGAAGAAAATTTATTATACTCTGGTTTTGATTCACAAACTTTATCATAGTGAACTTTTGTTATTATAAATTGAGATTCATCAATTTTTTCATAGGCATATGATTCGTTTGTAATTTGTGAGGAGTTATAAATGCTTTCTTTTATATGAGAATCTATTATATTTTTAGAATTCCTTAATTTATAGAAATAACTCATATTCCAAATAACAGATCGTAAAAAATTATAGTATGTACCTTTTGAATTTTCAAACATACCGATGTATGGTGGTATTTTCTCCTGATAGATGCAATAAAACTCGCTCAGGTTACCTTCATCGATTAGTTTATACCTTAGTGGTATTTCATATAGCATTCGATATGAGTAGTTCAACAGCTCTTTGTAATGATCATCCTTTTTACCATTGCTTGAAACAAGAATTGCAATTTTGTTCATCCTTTTACTTTCTTCTTCAACACCATATTTCATTGTGAGCACCTCCATGATTGATGGTGCAAGGAATATGCCAACCTAAAAAGGCTAGATGAGATATGGAGTTTTGTTAAAAATGATATGTCAAATGTTATGAATTATTTAAGTAACACTTGTCCATAAACTTGACCAATAAGGTATAATATTGGCTCACTATGATTATGGTGCATTTCTGTATTATGTCAGATGATTTAAATAATATGTGGAATAAAGTGCTTTTTTATGTATTACATAACAATTGTAAAGTAATACAATGAAACCTTAAAATAGGTTGAAGATCATAAGAATATCTTGACGTGCTCAAAATATACGAGAATATGGGCATAAAAAATTCCTAAAATGAATTTAGGAATTAATCATTATTGTTTGTAAAACTTACTTTGTTAAAAGATCTTTATAGGACCTTTCAAGTTCATCAGTTACAGTTTTTACAAGTTCTTCATAATTACCATCTACACTGGCACCGGATGCTTTAATATGTCCACCGCCTCCATATATTTGAGCAAATTCACTAACATTGAAATCACTGTTGAAATTTGATCTAAGCCCAATTACCAATCCATATTCAGTTTCCTTAAATACACAAACGACCTTTACATCATTTGTGTTTAAGATTTGAGCATAGTAACTATCACTTGGACATTCTCCATCATCACTTAAGAGAAAATATGAAAAAGCAATTGCGCCATCACATTTAAAGGAAGTTCGATCTATGAGCTTTGCAGTATTTTGAAGGTATTCAAATGGCTTTCCACCATTCATAAGTGCCATGGTGGCACTTGGATTTACTCCAATTTCAACAAGATCTGCGGCTTCCTTAATAGCTGTACCATTATGAGGAGAGATGAATTTAAAGAAACCCGTATCTGTTGCAAAACCAAAGAACAATTGATTTGCAGTTATTAATGAAATTTCTACATTCAGCTGTTCGTATAGTTTTTTTATAAGAAGGGTAGTAGAAACAGATTTAGCAAAGATATAACTTAATTCCCATCCTTGATTTAAAGATGTTGGATGATGATCAATTACAACAGTTTTAAAACCTTTTACTTGATCTTCAAAGCTACCAATTCTGCTAAGTTCTCCACAATCAACTAAAATAATTAGAGGATTATCGCTTAGCATTTCATTGTTAAGTTTTTTTTCAAATAAATCTTCAACTAACTTTGTTTCTTCTCTTTCAAAAGGACCATCATTTGCAAGAATTACTTCCTTGCAGCCAATTTCCTTCATAAGATTTCCCATAGCTAGTTGACTGTTATAACAGTCTCCATCCGGTTTTTTGTGCCCGATTATTATCACCTTAGAAGCATCTTTTAATGCTCGAATCACATTTTCTTGGCAGGATGGAAATATATAATCACTCATTAACCTGTAATCTCCATTTTGTTTAAATCTTCAAGCATCATTGTACCACTTTCGCTATACACTTTAGGTGTTGCGCCTTCAGTTACACACTCTTCGAATATAACAACTTTAGCTGCTCCTTCAAGAGAGGGGATATCGTACATGATTGTAAGCATTATGTTTTCAACAATGGATCGTAATCCTCTAGCACCAGTTTTCTGAGATACTGCTTTTGCAGCAATAGCTAGAATGGCACCTTCTTCAAACTCAAGAGTAATATTTTCAAGTTTTAAGGATGTGATGTATTGTCTTATTATAGAATTTTTAGGTTCTGATACAATTCTTACTAAATCTGATTCACTTAAAAAGTTAAGAGATACATGAATTGGTAAACGACCAATGAATTCAGGAATCAAACCGAACTTTATAAGATCATCTGGAAGAAGTTGTTTATACAATTTAGATAAATCTTTTTCTTCTTTTTTGATGATTGTTGCACCAAAACCCATAGGTTGTGTTGTAACTCTCTTCTCTATTACCTTATCAAGTCCAACAAATGCTCCACCACAGATAAATAGAATATCTTTTGTATCGAGTTTCAACATTTCCTGATTTGGATGCTTACGTCCACCTTGTGGAGGCACGGAGGCAACGGTACCTTCAATGATCTTCAATAGAGCCTGCTGAACACCTTCACCACTTACATCACGTGTAATTGATACGTTTTCACCTTTTTTAGCAATCTTATCGATTTCATCTAAGAATATAATTCCGTGCTCTGCTTTTGCAACATCGTTATTTGCGTTTTGAATTAGCTTTAATAAAATGTTTTCTACATCTTCACCGACATAACCTGCCTCAGTTAAGGTGGTTGCATCTGCAATTGCAAAGGGAACATTTAGTTTTTTAGCCAATGTTTGAGCTAATAAAGTCTTACCTGTACCAGTAGGTCCAATCATCAAGATGTTTGATTTATCAAGTTCAACACCTTCTTCTTTGATTTTCTCCTGGAATTTTACTCTTTTGTAGTGATTATAAACTGCAACAGAAAGAACTCTTTTGGCGTCTTCTTGTCCAATTACATAGTCATCTAGATAGCTTTTCAATTCTTTAGGAGTAGGAATTCTTCCTTCATCTCCAAACATTGAATCATCATCTAAATCAATAGTTGAGCCATCTTCAGAGTATGAAGATGGGTATCCTGCTACCATGTAGTAACATTTTTCAATACATTCATCACATATTGCAACACTACCATGTTTAGCGGTTATAAGTTGTTTGCAGTCTTCTGCAGCTTTACCACAGAATGAACAAATATTTGCTTTTGTGGGTTTTGTTCCGAATGCCATGTTATCTCCTCATTACCTTATCAACCAAGCCATACTCCAATGCTTCATCAGCACTTAAAAAGTAATCGCGCTCAACATCTCTCTTAACTATATCAGCATCCCTGCCGGTGCAGCTAATTAAAATATCAGTGGTTAATTTTTTGATACGTAAAATTTCTTTAGTATGAATTGCAATATCTGTAGCTTGGCCTTCAACGCCACCCCAAGGTTGGTGAATCATAACTCTTGCTGATGGTAAGATAAATCTTTTACCTTTTGTTCCAGCAGTAAGAAGTAGTGCACCCATACTTGCAGCTTGACCCATACAAATGGTTTGTACATCGGGTCTTATGTATTTTATTGTATCATAAATAGCCATACCTGCAGTTACGCTTCCACCAGGGCTATTAATATATATGCTAATGTCTTTAGAAGGATCTTCACTTTCTAGAAAAATTAATTGAGCTACAATCAAATCAGCTGTTGCATCATTAATTTCACCATCTAAGAATATAATTCTGTCTTTGAGTAATCGGCTAAATATATCGTAAGAGCGTTCTCCAACGCCAGATTGTTCTACAACCATAGGAACTAATGTTTGCATTTTTGTTTTATCCATAAATTACTCCTAAATTTATATGTTTTTATTATAAAAGGCGGAACATTAATGCCCCGCCTTGTAATGTTAATAATTATATTGTAATTATTTAGCTTCTGCAGCAACTTCTTCAGTAGCAGGAGCTTCTACAGGACCATTCATTAATTCATCATAGCTCATTTTTTTGCTACTAGTGAATTTGTTATTCTTTACTAGGAATTCATTAACCTTAGAGAACTTCAAGTTATCTGTAATGACTTCTTTGTAATATTTTTGTTGTTCTTCTGTAATCTTTGAAAGATCACCCATGCTAGCTAATTCAGCGTTGACATCTTCATCAGTAATTTGGAAGTCTTCTGCATCTTTAATCTTTTCTTGGATTAAGTTTCTGTTGATATCTTTTTGAATCATTGGAGTCCAATTTTCTTTTAATGAATCAAGAGATTTACCTTGACCACCAAAGATGTCAGATAATGTTTCTAAATCCATATTATTTTGTTGTGCAATTTGCTTTAATTGTTGGTCAGCTTGTGCATCTACCATTGATTTTGGAGCTACAATTGGGCATTTTTCAACAAGAGCATCCATTACAGCTTGGTACTTAAGTTCATCAAGTTTGCCATTAGCTCTTTCTGTTAATTGTTTTTTAACGCCTGCTTTTAAATCATCAACTGTTTCATAATCTTCACTAACATCTTGAGCAAAGTCATCATCTAATTCAGGAACATCGTTATATTTAACAGCCTTCATTGTGATTTTGATTTCTACTTTCTTGCCAACATAATCAGCATCAGCAAAATCTTCTGCCAATGTTTTTGTAACTGTCTTTTCTTCATCAGCTTTCATGCCAATTAAATCTTCTTCTAAATTGAAGAATGTAGGTGTTTGACCGATTGTTACAGTAAAGTCATTTCTGTCGTTTATACCTTCACTATCTAATTCAACAAAGTCAATTGTTACGATGTCGTCTTTTTTTGCAGCACTGTCTTTTGATACGATAAGAGCGTTTTGTCCACGTAGTTTTTCAATTTCAGCATCAACATCAGCTTTTAATACTGATGCAGTTGGAGCCTCTAATTCTAAGCCTTTGTATTCAGGTGTTTCGAATTGAGGTATTACATCATAAGAAACTGTGAAAGTTACATCTTCGCTTGCTTTGAAAGGTACCAATTTCTCTTCGTCTTTTAATGCAGGTTGAGAGTATGCTAAAGGTTTGTACTTGTCTTCTACTTCATCAAGAGCAGTTTTTAAGTCTTCTTCAATTAAGCCAAAAGTAGCTTCTTCACGAATGGTTTCACCGAATTTTTTTTCAATTAAACCAAGCGGTGCTTTACCTTTTCTGAAACCTTTAACTACAATGTCTTTTGAATACTTTGTAATTAGAGCTTTATATGCATCTTCTACGGACTGTGCTGTCAATGTGATGGACAACTCGACTGAGGAATTTTCTGTTTCCTGGATTTTCTTATCAGATATCATACTATCTTCTTCCTTTGCGGTCGCATTGACCAATGGTAATTATCAGATGCAAGCCTTATGACCTGCTAAAGTTTTGTTAACTAAAACTACAACCTAAACGATTATACACAAACAATTTTGTTTGAACTAGTACTAAGTTAGTTAAAATTATCACAAAAGCAAACATTTTTAGATAATTTTTATAAAAAAACAAAAAAGTATAAAAATATTACCTTTGTAACAAGTGTTCATAATATAGCAAATAGAATATCCTTTGCCAACACCTGTAAATGCAATTTGATGAATTTAGTTTTCCAGAGGGGATATGTTTGCATAATAAACATCAATATATACCAACAATACAATGAAACTCTGCAATGTTTATAAGGTAAGGATTTTTTAGTTGTGCCATAAATCTAACAAAAGTTGATAATTGATTGAAGTTCCAAGTAATGCAACAAGATGCACCACAACAAAAGAAGTAAAAAGAGCGTATTTATTAGAGGAATTATGAATATTTTAACAGTATTTATTTAAATATTGGTAAAATTATCGATAATATTATACCTATGGAAATTTAATCAATAAACTTTTATTTATAAAAAGATATCGAATTGGTAAACCAAGTTTAATTATTAATTTGTTACAAAGTAAAAGATTAAAAGTTTACAAAACATTATGTTTATTCAAAAAGTGATAGATAAGTCTAATTTTAATCGATATATTTTTATTTTTATATATTTTTACTATTAACAAAGAAACCTTCTTTTGGTATATTACCTGTAAAAGAAACTTGAGAGATTAACTTGGTTTTTTCAATGGAAAAATCAATATAATTTATCTTACTGAATGAGTTTTATTTTAATCCGTTTTATTTGATTTGTTTGCAATGTTATTTTGTAAACTTTAGGAGATGTACATGAGCAATAAAATTACTATTATTGGTTCAGGAAGTGTTGGTGCAACAATTGCCTATACCATGACTGTAACTGGACTAGCTGCAGAAATCGTTATGATCGATATTAATGTTTCAAAATCATTAGGTGAGGCATTAGATATTAGACAAGGTACACCTTTTTGTGATCCTGTATCAATTTATGCAGGTAGTTATGAAGATGCAGTTGATTCTGATATTGTTGTAATCACAAGTGGTGTTGCAAGAAAACCTGGTCAATCACGTCTTGAGTTGGCTCAAAAGAATGTAAACATCATGAAATCAGTTATTCCTCAAATTTCAAAGTATGCACCAAATGCAATTTATGTATTGGTTGCAAATCCTGTTGATATTTTAACATACCAATTTTATAAGTATTCTGATATTCCAAGTAGTCATATCTTAGGTTCTGGTACTTTATTGGATACAGCACGACTTAGAGCGAGGCTTGCAGAATATTATTCACTATCACAAAAATCAGTACATGCATATGTATTTGGAGAGCATGGTGATAGCTCTTTTGTTCCTTGGTCATTGGCAAATATTTCAAACATTAAAATTGACGATTATAAAGGTGCACTAAGCAGAAATAGCAGCATGGTTCCTGATTTAAATCATGATGAAGTTGAAGATTACATAAGAAAATCAGGTGGCAAGATCATTCAAAGAAAGGGTGCAACATTCTTTGCAGTTGCAGTATCTGTAACACATCTTTGTAAATCCATCTTAAGTGGTAGCGATAGTGCAATGAGTGTTTCAACCATGATGAATGGTGAATATGGAATTAATGATGTATGTTTAAGTACCTTGACCATTGTTGGACGTAACGGTGTTGAAGGTAAATTAGAAGCTCCTTTAACAGAAGAAGAAGTTAAATCATTACAGCACAGTGCACAATGTCTTAAAGACGTTATTGCAGACTTAGATTTTGAATAGGAAAAAGGAAATAACATGGAATATCGAATAGAACATGATTCAATGGGTGAAGTAAAAGTACCTAAGAATGTATATTGGGCAGCTCAAACACAAAGAAGCCAAGAAAATTTTAATATTGGTGTTGGAAAAGAAACAATGCCAGAAGAAATTGTTAAAGCTTTTGGTTATTTAAAGAAAGCATCAGCTCTTGCAAACGCAGAGTTAAAACCTGAAGTAATGAGTTATGATAAAGTTAAAGTTATCTCTCAAGCTTGTGATGAGGTTATTTCTGGAAAACTGCTAGCACACTTTCCTCTAGTGGTATGGCAAACAGGAAGTGGTACTCAATCAAACATGAATGCCAATGAAGTTGTTGCCAATCGTGGTAATGAGCTAGCTGGTGAGAAATTATTGCATCCAAATGATGATATAAATATGAGTCAGTCTTCCAATGATACCTTCCCAACTGCAATGCACATAAGTGCTGTTCTTGCTTTAGAAGAGCAGGTTATTCCTGCAATTGATGCTTTGGTTGAAACCTTCAAAGAACTTGAAAAAGTTAACAACAACAACGTTAAATGTGGTAGAACACATCTACAAGATGCAACACCCATTACTTTTTCTCAAGAAATTAGTGGATGGAGATCGTCCCTCGAACGAGATAAGACATTAATTGAATTATCTTTAACTCCTTTAAAAGAAGTAGCACTTGGTGGAACCGCTGTTGGTACAGGTCTTAATGCTCCAAGGGGTTTTGATGTATTGGTTGCTAAGAAGATTGCTGATTTAACAGGCAAGGATTTTATAACATCCCCAAATAAATTCCATTCTTTAACAAGTAAAGATGAAATTGTATTTGCTCATGGTGCTTTAAAGGCATTAGCAGCAGATTTAATGAAGATAGCAAATGATGTAAGATGGCTTGCTAGTGGTCCCCGTGATGGCTTAAGTGAAATTACCATCCCAGCAAACGAACCTGGATCGTCAATCATGCCTGGTAAGATAAATCCAACACAGTGTGAAGCAGTTACAATGGTAGCTGTTCAAGTTATGGGTAATGATACCGCTGTTTCAATGGGTGCAAGTCAAGGTAACTTTGAGTTGAATGTATTCATGCCTGTTATAGCATATAACTTTCTACAATCAGCAAGACTTCTCTCAGAATGCATGATTTCCTTCAACAATAATTGTGTTGTGGGTATTAAAGCAGATGAAGAAAAGATGCATTACAATTTGCACAATTCTCTAATGCTGGTAACAGCCTTAAATCCATACATAGGATATGAGAATTCAGCAAAGACCTCTCACAAAGCTTATGAAGAAAATATCTCTCTAAAAGAGGCATGTGTTCAACTTGGCTTTTTAAGTGCTGAGAAATTCGACGAAGTATTCCACCCAGAAGAGATGGTTTAATAAAGGTAAGTAATATGATTTATAGTTATTATCCTGGTTGCACATTAAAAAATAAAGCAAAAGATCTTGATGAATGTGGTCGCATGAGTGCTGAAGCACTTGGTTTTACACTGCAGGAGATTGCTGAATGGCAGTGTTGTGGAGGACAGTATACATCTGGAAAGGATGAAATTGTTACAAAACTTGCATCCGTTAGAGCTTTAGAAAGTGCAAAGGAATCTAAACAAGATTTAGTTACTTTATGTTCTGCTTGTCATAACGTCATCAAGCAAACAAATTATGCTATGCAAAATGATGAAATCATGCAAGGTAAAGTTAACAATTATCTACAATTTGATGAGCCTTACAAAGGTGAGGTATCAGTTTATCACTTCCTAGAGGTTTTAAGGGATAAAGTTGGATTTGATAAAATTAAAGATGCGGTTAAGGTTCCATTAAAGGGAAAGAAGATTGGTGCTTATTATGGTTGTTTGTTATTAAGACCTAGTAAGATATTGCAATTTGATGATCCTGAAAATCCAAAAATCATGGAAGATTTTATTAAAGCTCTTGGTGCAGAACCAATAATCTACAATATGAGAAATGAATGTTGTGGTGGTTATACAATCCTTGAAGATACTGATGCTGCAGGTCGTAATACACAAAAGATTTTATTGAATGCAGAAGATATGGG
>CAYWGU010000022.1:0-11150 GCA_964457975.1 uncultured Spirochaetaceae bacterium
CATATTGCCAAATACTATTTTGCTCTCTGAAGTATGCACAGTTTTCTTGATGCATCCATTAGTGGTACATGAAGCTCCTCTACGGTTGAAATCCATTTGGTTTTACATATTTCATCAACCATACCAAGTTCAGCTAAAAGGGTATCTGCCTTTGCCTTATAGGCACAAACACGTGTTGTGTCTTTGCAAATATTACTAATATCATCCATGATATCAAATAAAGGATGAAATGCTCTAAAGGTTACAACATCAAACTTTTCATCTACATCTTTTAAATCTTTAGAAACCACTCTTACTCTATCATTAAGTCTTAGGGCAGCTATAACATTGGTGAGAAAGCTAACTCTACGATTCATTCTTTCAATAAGAGTAAATTTATTATTTGGAAAGGCTATAGCTAAAACAATGCCAGGAAAACCTGCACCAGAGCCAACATCAGCAAATAAGGCATCAGGACATAGCTCTATTGATCTTTCAATTGCCGGAACTGCAGCCAAGCAATCCCCAACATGTTTAATTAAAATATCATCACCTTCTGCTCCAACAAGTTTGTACTTTGGATTGAAGAGTTCAATTTCACTTACAAAACGTAGCATCTGTTTGTTTTGAGTCTCATTAAATGTAAGTCCAAGTTCCTTTATAATTCTAGAAAGTAATTCTTCGTATTTCATTATTTACTACTCTTCCATCTTTTTGTATGAACCATCAAGATGGCAATGTCTGTCGTTCTTAAACCACTAATTCTACTTGCTTGTCCAACACTGATTGGTCTAATTTTTTTGCACTTTTCAATACCTTCTGAACTCATACCTTTTACAGTATCATAATCAAAGTCATCTGCAATTTTAATGTTTTCAAGATTGGCGAATTTTTCTACTTCTCTTTGTTCTTTAGCAATGTAGCCTTCATATTTTACATCAAGTTGAACATGATATCTAATAGGTTCAGGATAGTTTTTCAATTTAGGAATCTTTTCCATCATATCTTCAATTGTTACTTCTGGCATTTTCAAGGCATGAAGAGCATTCTTTTTTTCATATGAATTATGTAATAATAGCGATTTTACTGCTTCAACTTTTTTCATTTTTTCTTGAAGCTTTTCTAGTTTTTCTTTTGATTGAAGTCCAACTTCATAGCCTTTAGGGGTTAAACGTTGATCACAGCTATCATGTCTCATGTTAAGTCTGTGTTCAGCTCTAGATGTAAACATTCTATAAGGTTCTTTTGTTCCCTTTGTTACAAGATCATCAATCAGTACACCAGTATAGCTTTCAGCTCTTGAAAGTATTAATGGTTTTTCACCTTTTAACCTCTGTGCAGCATTTATTCCAGCTATCAATCCTTGGCAAGCTGCTTCTTCATAACCGCTTGTACCATTGGTTTGTCCAGCTATGAACAAGCCCTTCCATCTGATGCATTCAAGTGAAGGTAATAGTTGCAATGGATCAATGTAATCATATTCAACAGCATATGCTGGTCTCATAATCTCTACATCCTTCAAGCCAGGAAGTGTTCTTGTAAATTTATCTTGAACATCTTCTGGAAGTGATGATGATAAACCATTTAAATACATCTCTTCAGTATTTGAACCTTCTGGTTCAATAAAGATTTGATGTCGCTCTCTATCTGGAAAACGTACAACTTTATCTTCAATTGATGGACAATAACGAGGACCTTTACCAGTAATCTTACCACCATATAATGGTGATTGATGAATATTATCTCTAATAATTTTATGTGTGCTTTCATTTGTGAATGTTATATAGCAAGGAAGATCAGGTCTATCTATTTCTTCAATATCAAAGGAGAACGGCATCTGTTTATCTCCAGGTTGAACCTCAAGTTCACTGAAATCAATTGAACTTTGTTTAACACGTGCTGGAGTACCTGTTTTCATTCTACCCATTTCAAATCCATGCTTTCTTAAGTTAGTTCCAAGCCCTATTGCTGCAACCTCACCTAGACGACCACATGGTGAATCATACTTACCAATAAAGATTCTTCCTTCCATGAATGTACCTGTGGTTAATACAACAGTTTTAGCTGTAATTTTATGTCCACGTTCTGTAATTACACCACTTACAATGTTTGTATCGTGATCAATGATCAAGTCAACAACAGTATCCATGAACAATGAAAGGTTCTTTTGAAGTTCTAGAGTGTGCTTTGCAAGAGCAGAATATTCAAATTTGTCAGCCTGTGCTCTTGGAGCTTGAACAGCTGGGCCTCTTCTTCTATTTAAGATTCTATATTGAATCATTGTTTTATCAATTAGGTGAGCCATCTCACCACCAAGTGCGTCAACTTCTCTTACAATATTACCTTTAGCAAGTCCACCAATAGCTGGATTGCATGAAAGTCTTCCAATTGCATCTAAATTCTGTGTTACAAGCAATGTTTTAAAACCCATACGGGCTGGGGCTAAACATGCTTCAATTCCAGCATGTCCTCCACCAATTACAATGGTATCAAAGTCCATAATATTTCCTATTTTCCTACGCAGAAATCGCCGAAGATTTTAGCTAGGATGTCATCTTGTGTTATTTCGCCAGTTAATCCGCCAAGGGATGTAATTGCTGAATTTAATTCTACTGCAACAATATCCAAACCGATATCGATTTTTTGTAGGCTTACAGCTTCATTTAAGGAACAAAGTGCTTCAAGCAATAGAGTATGTTGTCTCTCTGATTCAATGATTAATTTTGAATCATCACTAATCAACAGAGATGCAGCTGTTTTTTGAATTATAGCTTCAAATAGTTCTGTAATTCCCTCACCTGTAATTGTACTTATTGATAAGCCTTCTCTTTGTCTTAAATCTCTTTTTGTATAAACTAGAATTGTCTTTTCATTTTCATGAATGCTCTTATCAATGTCGACTTCTTTTTCAGCTCCATCAACAAGGTATAAAATAACATCGGCCATGTCTATTAATTCTTTGGTTTTTTCAATACCAGCACTTTCGATTAAATCGGTACTTTCTCTAAGGCCAGCTGTATCATATAATCGTAAAGGAACACCTTTAATTTGAGTACTTGCTTCAATGTAATCACGAGTTGTACCTTGAACATCCGATACAATCGCTCTTTTTTGTTTTAAAAGCAAGTTAAAGAGAGAACTCTTACCGGCATTTGTACTACCAGCTAAAACTACCTTGATTCCCTGACCATACAAACGACCTGTTTCATAGGTTCCTTCAAGATTTTTTATTCCTGTAATTATCTCATCTAGCTGCTTTGAAGGAAAATCGAAATCATCTATTTCATCCTCTGCATAATCAAGTTGTAATTCTATTATAGACATCACACTTAATAAGTTTTGCTTTAACTCTTCAATTCTTTTATGAAGGGAACCTTCCAGTCTTCCAAGAGCCAAAGCCCTTTCCATTTGACTTTGAGAGGTTACGAGCTCATGAACGGCTTCTGCTTGAGTTAAATCCAAAGCACCATTTAAGAAAGCTCTAAGAGTGAATTCACCACCTTGTGCCTGTCTCATTCCATGCTTTGCTAATTCCTCTAAAATAGCTTTTATTACTGCAAGTGATCCATGACATGATATTTCAACAGCTTCCTGTTTTGTATATCCATGTCCTTCTGTATTTACAGCACAAACTACTTCATCAATTTTACTCTTATTCACACCTACAAGGTATCCATGTACGAGAGTAGCATTTTTTGCATTGATCAAACTTTTTGGACGTGAAAAACATTCACTTACGTGAGTTAAACATTCAGGTCCACTAACTCTAATTACTGCAAGTGCACTTTGGTTCCATCCTGTAGCTAGAGCAAATATTATATCATCGGTATTATAGGTTTCCATATGTGCGATTATATGCATACAGGATTAAAATAGCAATAATAGAAACTATATTTTTAGCCTTGTTATAATGAAATCTTAAAATAATTGATAACCCTTTATCCACAAAAGACATAAAAGAACACCATATCCACATTTTACCTAATCAAAATTGTTATATTCAACAATCAAAAATGAGCAGTCTTTTAAAAAAAGTAGCAAATCATTGCACAATCAATTTCAACAATAAAATATAAAAAGTGGGATTTTTTTCATAATCTTTTAAAACATTAAATACATATCTATTGAACAGAAAAAGAATACTATATATCCTAAATTACTGTTATGAGTATAGAAAACCAAATAGCTGTAGCTAAAAATAGAAGTAAATTATTTTCATCAATTAGAGAATTCTTTGATGATAGAGATTATATCGAAGTTGATACGCCATCTCTTTCACCAGACTTAATTCCAGAGCCAACCATTGAAAACTTTGCAACAACCTTTAAAAGTGAATTCTTGGGTTCAAAGGAATTATATTTAATTCCATCTCCTGAAGTACACATGAAAAAATTGATTGCAGATGGCTTTGGTTCAATCTATCAGTTCTCACATTGCTTTCGAAACAGTGAACAAATTGGACGACAGCACAATATTGAATTCTCAATGCTTGAGTATTACAGTGTAGGAATGGATGAAAAAGACTCCATAAAACTCACTGAAGAAATGATTGAAAAAACACATTTACCATCAACCCCAGAGCATGCACTTCCTCCTTTTCGAGTGATGAGTGTCAATGAAGCCATGATGAAATATGCAGATGTCGATCTCGATAAATACCAAAGTCAACGAAAACTATATGAAAAAGCTATTCAATTAGGCTTGGGAGAGAGTCAAACAAGGGAAACCTGGGAACAAACTTTTAATAGAATATTTTTAACCTTTGTTGAACCTAATCTGCCACAAGATAAACCTTTGGTACTTGATAAGTATCCCTCTCAAATAGATTGTCTTGCAACAAATTATACTGATGGACCATACAAAAGAAGATGGGAGATGTACATTGGTGGAAATGAAGTTGCAAACTGCTATGATGAGCTTAAAGATAGTAATAAAATAGGCGAATATTATAGAAAAGAATATGCAAAGCTTGTTTGTGATAGAACAGAAAAAGATACAGTCATTCCTGACATTGATCTTGGTTTTGCACCACTATTTGAGCATTTTCCACAATGTAGTGGTGTTGCTATTGGCATGGATAGACTTCTTATGAGCCAAATGAAAATAGACAATATTCAGGGGGTGATTCTTTTTCCCTTTTCTGCTAACATACAGTGAAATAAAATTCAAATTCAAAATAATGAGGTATATAACCATGATTAAAGCAGGGCAAATTGAAAGAGGTACTGCAATTCTTATAAAAGGACAACCTTTTGTTTGTATCGATCGTGAATTTGTTAGTCCAGGCAAGGGATCAGCATTCGTACGTTTAAAATTAAAAAACCCAGGAACAGGTCAGTTAATAACTGATACAATGAAAACTCAAGATAATGCAGAAGAAATTGTAGTTGATGATCGTGAATGTCAGTACTTATATAATGACGGAGAGAACTTCCACTTGATGTTAAATGATACATTCGAGCAAATTGAAGTTCCAATGGCTAGTTTTTCTGACTATCAATTCTTAATTAAAGATGGTGAAACATACAGATGTACTTTTTGGGGAGATTTACTATTAGATCTTCAGATTCCACCAAAAGTAGTTTACCTAGTAGCTGAAGCTGAAGAATCAATCAAGGGTGATACAGTTCAAGGTGCTACAAAATATGTAGTAACTGAATGTGGTCTAAAAGTAAAATGCCCTATTTTCATAAAACAAGGTGAAAAAATCAGAGTAAACACAGAAACAAAAGAATACATAGAAAGAGTTAATGAATAATTAAAAGATTCTTTTTTTAAAGCAGGCTGAAAGGTCTGCTTTTTTATTTTAGGTACAAAAAACATCCTTGGATTTTTGATACAAAATCAATTCAAGGATGGTTGAGTTATGAACTAATTTAAAAAGTTATAGGGAAAACAACACTTTTAAGACGTACTAAATTAGTTTAATATAAAATCATTACCCAACTCAATATTAGGTCTTCATATACCATCTGTCAACTTTTATTTTTTATAATACAAATAAGTGAGTTTTCTTAAGTAAATATAAATTAGTTTATAATCCATATCCAATTCTTAGTTATAATTTAATGAATTTTACCTTCAATATCGATTGCATATTAATCTCTTACTTATAAAATTCTCTTCATCTATTTTTAATTATTACTCATAAACTAAGAGACCACTTTAAGATTTTGGAGTAAAAAATCTCATATTGTAACCAAACTTTATATAAACCTTCTTAGCTATCATTTATCAATTTTTCAAAAAATTTGGTCAAGTTTTCATAAATTATGAATAAATAGACAACCTCATCAATAATTTTTATACATCTCCAAACACAATTAACATGAACGTATGCTAACAAGAATTTCTAATGACTTTTAACAACTTACCTTCTAATGATTTCCATTGAAGTAAGTCCTCTGGAGAATTTTTCATCTTGGTTTGATTTTTCTGTAAAATGTAAATTATTTAATTTGAAATTGTTTTAATCCCAGATTAATAATTAGGCTGCTAAGGATGAAGGTGCGAATACAAAGGATTTCAATCTATTGAACAACTTCTACCAATAAAAAAATCTTAGTATATGTTATTAACCTGCTGAGATATCCAATCATAAACCATTCTCTAACACTCTTCAAATATTCCAATCCAAACCTTTTTGTAGCCCTAGTTTTAAAGAATGCAAGGTATATAATAAGTTATTTACAACTAACAATTGTGGCATATTAAGATATACTTCAAAACAGAAATAATTTTATAGTAGATAAAAAAATAATTTAGTACCTAAGTAGTTAGTTTTTAACTTGATATAAAGTAATAACTTAGTATATTTTTTAAAAATATTATTGTTTTATTTTTAAGAAGTATTGACATAGGTTACAATTATATTGTATAACTTAACCACGAAGTAAAGGAAATGCTTCATACAATAAAATTAAAGAACAAGGAACACAAACAAATGAAAAAATTAATCACAATCTTAGCAATCGCAGCAATCACATTAACATCAACTTTTGCAGTAGTAGCTGCACCAACAACTTCTTTCGACGGTAGTTCAGCAAAAGCTCCAGAAATGAATGTAACTCTTAAATCATCATTGATTCCTTCAGGCTATGATTTATCACTAATATATGGAACAGGTTCTGATGCAATTGACTTCACAACTATTGGTGAAAAAACTATTTCCGGTTTAGATTTAACTAAAGAAGGTTTTACTAAAGAATTTAATGTTATAATCTCTGAAGGTAATCTAAACAAGAGTATCATATTTGTAACAGAAATTACTGAAAAACCTTTCGTAGGTCTAGTAGATGGTAAAGTGCATACAACAAGCAATAACCTTAAAGTAAGAAATAATGACAATGAAAACCAAACATCATTCTCTACCGGTATTGCATCAGGACCTCAAGCTAAACAAAGTGTAGCAGAATTCAACTTTCATTGGGATGCAGATACTGCTTTACCAGCTGGTGAGTATTCAACAACAAATACAATTAGCATAAGCGTAAAATAACAATAAAGAACAACCTTCCTTTTAAAACCCCCTCTAGAAGTCCTCCCTCTTCTGGAGGATTTTCTATTTTGCTATTTTTACAAGTAAAACCTTACGTGCAATAATTTGATGTAATTTATAAAGATAAAACCCTCAAGGAAAAGAAGATTTCATAAATTATATATTGAATGCAACTGTTAAAATCTATAATACTGCTTCGAAATAGATAATTTCTGGGACATAATTATTGACAAATTTAACGAGCTAAATGGGATAAAAACCACTAAATAAATTGGGTTTCTGCATCGAGTATATATAGCAATTTAATGATATTTTTAAGATAGATTCAATTAGGGCTTTTACAATGAAGCTTAACTCTAAACTTACTAATTTTTGACTACAAAGATATTATACATAATTAAAAAAAGGGATTACCATTCGAAGGCAAATTTCTGGCACATTATCAGTTGATTGCAAAATATCAATAAAAAGCTACTGCCCAATCAACGAAAGAGCAATAGCTAAACAAATTATATAAACAATTTAAATTAAACTAATTTAAATTAGTTTCAACATTAGTCCTATAAATCAAGTTTTATAGGATCATCCTCTGGCTCACCTCTATGAACACCAGCCATCATAAAATATGCAATCAACATGTTAACTGCTGCAAAGATAAATAATGCAGGGAACCCAAAGATATCAATAAAGGTACCTGTAACTGGAGGTGATATTATTGATGCCAATTGGCTAAAGAAATAATAAAGACCAGTATATATACCCATGGTTTTATAATCAGCCATCTGCCATAGCATTGGGAAGGAGTTTGTTACAATACTTACCCAGAATATACCAAAAAAGAACAACAATACCCAGAAGGAGTATTGTCTTGCACTCTGTGACCAACCAACTGTAACCATACTATGAATAAAAATTAACAAAAGAACAACTACCAAACATAATAAACTAGTTCTAATTGTTTTCTTTCTACCATATTTATGTGCAAACTTACCAGAAGGAATTGCAAATAGCGCATAAGCAATACCAACCATACCCGCTGCCAAAGCAGCTGAACCTGAGGAGGTTTTAAGTACCTCAACACTGTACTTACCTACAAATGGCAAAACACCTTGATAAGCTATAAACCAGAATAAAAGGGATAGAAGAATATGAAGCGCACTCTTATCTTTTTCTGCAAAGATTACCTTAATAGATTTCATTATTGGTGCTTTTTTTTCTTTCTCTTCTTCAGAAAAACTACCGTTCTTTTCTTTAACAAAGAAGAATAATAAGATAACAGCTATTACTACCAATATACTTGAAAGAGGGAATGCTAAAATATTATCGGTTGGAACACCACGATAATTAATCTTTACATCCATGAAACGAGCAAGACCTATGGTACCAACGATTGTTGCAATACCACCCATTGTGTTAATTACACCATTTGCTTCTGATCTTAATTCACCTGGAATCATATCAGGCATAAGGGCTACAACAGGTCCTCTAACACCTTGTTTGAAGAAGTTCAAAAAGAATACCAATGCAATCAATGCCCAAAGTGCATAGATGGCTGCAAAAGGAATCAATCCAAAGCAGATTGCAGTAAGAGGAAGGAGTACTATTATAAATGGCATTCTTCTTCCTATTCTAGTTCTCGTCCTATCACTTATTGCACTAAATACTGGAATCATAAATATAGCAACTATATTATCAAGTGTCATAATGGAACCAATTAATCCATTTGAATCAATATACTTTGATAGAAAAATGGGAACATATGTATCATATAATGGATCCATCAACCCCATTGTGAAAAAACCCAAACCAATTAAAAAGGTTGTTAAATAATAACCTTTTAAACTCTTCTTCTTTTCCTCTGCCATAAAAAACCTCTTTTTTTATACGTATATTATATTCTATCATGATTTTACAAAAATAGTATTAAAACTTTATAAAACGTAGACATAATTGTAATATTGGAGTAAATATATCCATATGAAGATAAATATTACCAGTTTTGATCAACTAAAAAAGAACTTCAAACTAACTGAAGCTGAATCTTCTTATACCGGTGGAAATAACAGTCTTCCAATATCTATTACATCCCATTATCTCTCTTTAATAGATGAAAAGGATCCAGACGATCCTCTTAGAAAACAAGTTTTCCCAACTGTTTATGAAGAAATAGAAGAAACAATGGAAACTGTAGATCCATTAAATGAAGTAGATCATTCAATCACAAATCGTTTGGTACACCGCTATAAAAGCCGTGTCGCCTTTCTTACAACAGATATTTGCCCAATGTACTGTCGCCATTGCTTTAGACGGCGTTTTACAGGAAACATGATTGGACCGGCTAGCAAAAAAGAAATAATAGAAGCTGCAATATATGTAGGACAACATCCAGAAATAACTGAAATCCTTCTTACAGGTGGAGATTTACTTACTCTCACAAACAAACAACTTGAATTCTTAATAAAAACATTTAGAGACAAAAGCCCTAAGTTGATTATGAGGATTTGTACAAGAGAGGTAATTACTGCTCCAGAAAGAATAGATATCGGACTATTAGATATATTTAAAAAATATAACTCAGCACCTTACTATTTGCTTACACAGGTAAATCATCCAAGGGAGTTGTGCAAAGAATCCATAGAAGCAATAAATAAATTCATAGATATGGGAATCCCCGCTATGAATCAGACAGTAATGCTAAAAGGAGTTAACAACAGTGTTGAAATTCAAGAGGAGCTTTGCAACAAACTATTGTTCAATAGAGTAAAACCATATTACGTATTCCAAGGCGATTTAGTATCTGGTACAGCCCACTTAAGAGTTAACCTTGCAGAAACCATTAATATAGAGCGAGAGCTACGCAAAAGGGTATCAGGACTTGCAATGCCAAACTTTGTTATAGATTTACCCCAAGGCGGTGGAAAGGTTCCTCTATCTGATTGTTATGTAAAGCAACACAAGAATAACAAATGGGTAATAGAAACTCTTGATGGAAATATTCGAGAATATCCTGATACCTATTAACAAATTTATAAGTAAAGGATTAAAAAAAAGGAACATAAAAATGTTCCCTTTTTTTATCATACAAATATAATTTTATTTAATCATATCTAAAATTTCATTAATTGCATCTTCTCGTAACTGTGCCCTATTTGCATCATATTCAGATGGATCCATAACAGTAACAGATGGTGTTGCTACAAATGTAGGAAGATCAACATCCTTGGATAAATCCTTTTCTCCTGTTTGGATATTTGAACCATCAGATGTAGCTATAATACTTATTGTATTGGATTGAATATATTGTTTGGAATTCTCAACAACTACGGCTTGTTCAGAAAACGTTGGTTTAGAAACAACTACGGCTTGTGCAGCAACTGAAGCTTGTCCAGAAAACGTTGGTTTAGAAACAACTACGGCCTGTGCAGAAACTGAAGCTTGTCCAGAAAACATTGGTTTTGCAAGAACGACTTCTTTAACAGCAACTTTTCCTGTGAATTTTGGTTTTGCAAAAACTACTTCTTTAACAGCCTCTACTTCTTGAACTGTAACTTCTCCTGTAAATTTTGGTTTTGCAACAACTACAACTTTAACTTCTTCTACAACTTTAACCTCTTGTACTGGTTGTACTACTTCTACAGCTTTAACTTCTGGTACTGATTGTACTTCTTCTACA
>CAYWGU010000022.1:11250-33599 GCA_964457975.1 uncultured Spirochaetaceae bacterium
GTACTGATTGTACTACTTCTACAGCTTTAACTTCTTGTGTTGGTTGTACAACTTCTACAGCTTTAACTTCTGGTACTGGTTGTACTACTTTTATAACTTTGACTTCTGTTACTGGTTTAGCAGCTTGCATTTCAAGTTTCGTTTCAAAATCTTTAGTGACTTGTGCTTCAATATCATCAAGAATTTCGTTTGTAATTTCCTTTACGATGCTTGCACGGTATCTAGCAAATACTGCTTCAAATTGATCATCAGATAGAACATTGTTACCTTGAACTTCACCATAGATATCACCAAATAAAAACTCTTTGTTATCATCAATAGATATAAGAACACTTCTGGTTACTTCCGGAAGTACTTCATCAACAATTTGTGGTATGTATTGAGTAATATCAACAGAGTAATTAGATGAATCACCAAGAGTATTGCTCATGCTCATGATTTTTTCGTTAATTTCATTAATTTGAGCTTGATAAGTCTTATTATTTTCAATTAAGCTTTTAAGTTCTTCGTTGTTATTTTTAATTTTTAAATCTAATTTTTTTAGTAAATCAACACTTTGCTTTGATAACTTCGAATCAATTTCAACTCTAAATGTATTTATTTTGCTATCAACTAAAGTTGTCGCTGTTGAAGAAACACTTTTAGCCATAAAATTGCTAAATCCATTATCTTCTACCAAGCTTTCTTTTACTTTAGCAGTAATTGCCTTATAGTCTAAATTTAATTCTATAGGAGGAGATTGTATTGCAGGTTCTTGTACTTCCAAAAGAGGCATATTTTGTCTAGCTTTTGCTTCATCAAGAACATAGCTTGGAGCATTTGGCCTTGTATACCATAATGCGCCGAATGCTGCTAGTGCGGCAACAATAGTAAATACCAATAGTGATACACGAGTTCTTTTCTTCATAAAATATCTTTACCACGTTTTCCTATAATTTAGGAAATAGCGGGAATCCTCCTACAATTTTTAAAACCAAGTCCAAAAGGACCACTTCTAATTTAATAAACACTTAATTATCTAACAATGATTAAATATTAACAAGTGTACATTAATACATTTCTTCATAAAACAAATGCTTTCCTATAATATATCACAAATATTACCTACTTGTCGACAAATTTTATCAATTCCTTTGTTGTTGGTAATATAAAATACTGTTTTTTTTCGCATTTGCCTCGAAATTTTAATATGTTGTTGAGACATATTTCTTTTAATGAACCATATAAAGTTTCTTTTGTCTCTTTTCTTTGATCTTTTATATCGAATAAAAAAACAACTTTTTACATAAACAAAGATACTACATAGTTCATCCAGCTTTCCTCTTTCAAGAAGTGCAGCATTAATTAAAATATCCCTATTCAGTTTTCTTTTTTCCTCTTCTATTTTTTCTTCAATAATCTTCTTTATACCTGGATGAGTTATCGCCTCTAGTTTTCGTAAATCGCTCTTTGAGGAAAAGACAATATTGCCAAGTATCTTTCGATTAATTTTATCATCACTGTCCAATATATTTCCAAATGTAGCTACAATTTTGTCTTTGTTTTCTTCAAGTGCTCTATGTCCTAATTGATCAACATCTATGACAAAGAAACCCCTTTTTTCAAATTCATGAGAAACTACATTCTTTCCGGTACAAGCCTTTCCTGTTAATCCAATTATTTTCATATTATTCCTAGTGCATTTCGCCCCAACTGTGACCAACTTCAATGCTAGTTCTAAGAGGAATAGATAATTTTACAGCACCTTCAAGACATTCTTTAAGAATATTTTTTATCTTTTCAACTTCATTGTTAGGAACTTCAAGTATCACTTCATCATGAACCTGCAATAGTAATTTTGCTTCAAGTTTTTCTTCCTTGAGTTTTTTAGAAACCTTTATCATACCAATCTTCATAATTTCAGCAGCTGTTCCCTGAATTATTGAGTTTACAGCAACCCTTTCACTAGCATTCTTTTCTAATTTATTACGACTATTAATTTTTGGAACTCCACGTCTGTGACCAAATAAGGTTATAACCTCACCCTCTTTTCTAACCTTAGAAACAGTAGAATCAATAAACCTTGCAACCCCATTATATCGAGAAAAATATGCTTTTATGAAGTTATTTGCATCAGAACGACTTATATCTAGTTCTTTTGAAAGCCGGAATGCACTCATTCCATACATAACACCAAAGTTAATTGTTTTTGCAATTGTTCGCTCACCATGAGTTACCTCATCAATACCTTTATTGAATACCAATGCAGCAGTAAAAGCATGAACATCAACACCTTTTATAAAGGCCTCTCTAAGAGATTCATCTTCAGCCATATGAGCCAATACAACAAGTTCAATTTGAGCATAATCGGCAGAAACAAAAACACAGTCATCTTTTGGAACAAATGAATCACGTATCTTTCTTCCATCTTTTGATCTGATTGGAATATTTTGAAGATTTGGATTTTTTGATGATAACCTACCTGTAGCTGTTCCAATCTGCAAGAAGGAGGTATGAATTCTACCTGTATCCTTGTTAATCAATTTAGGAAGTGAATCTACATAAGTGCTTTTTAACTTTGTCAGACCTCTATATTCTAACAAGTTATCAACAATGGGACTTTCGTTTTTTATAGATTCAAGAACATCAGTTGCCGTTGAGAATCCAGTCTTTGTTTTCTTTCCAGTTGTCAGTCCTAAATCAGTGAACAACACCTCTTGAAGTTGCTTTGTGGATTTTATGTTAAATTCTTTTCCACTTTGCTTGTAAATTCCCTGTGTTATTTCATCTATTCTCGTACCATAATCTATTGATAGTGCTTTTAGTTTATCTTTTGAAACAATAATTCCTTGCAATTCCATTTCAGCTAAAATAGTAATCAAAGGTAGTTCAATTTCATTAAATACTTTCTTCTGACTATCATCTAAGAAATCTTCAAATACTTTGTAAAGACGGAAGGTAATATCACTATCCTCTGCTGCATATAGCACAGCATCATCAAGTTCTATATCACTGAACTGTCCACCTTTTGGTACAATCTCCTTGAATTCAATTGTTGAATAATTTAGATAGCGCAGAGCTAAATCATCCATATTGTAGATACCAATATTTGAATCATAAAGCCATGCAGCAATCATTGTATCATAAACAATGTTTGTAATTTTAACTCCAAAACGAGATAAAATTTTATAATCATATTTTATGTTTTGACCAATAATTCCAATTCGTCCGGATTCTAGATATTCTTTAAAGACCTCTCTAACAGGCTCATCCGCACATACTCTTTTACCACCACAAAAAAGTGGGAAGTACCAGGCTTCTTTTGGCTCATAAGCAAATGAGAAACCAACCATATCGGCTACCAATGTATCAAGACCTGTAGTTTCTGTATCAAATGCCATTATACCAGGACCTGTGGCAATCTTTTCAAATAAGTCTCTAAGTTCATCTATTGATGTTAATGGATGCAGCGTTGAGGTTCCAAGAAGTTCTTCATCAACCTTTTTTTCATCTGCAACCTTTTCATTGTATTCTTCTTCAAGCGCTTGATTTACTTCAGAGGTAATATCTCTCTGATTGTAGCTCTTTACATCTTCCTTGCTCATCAATTTCTTTAGGGAGGTTATCAAAGAATTTGAATGTTGTTTTTCGAAGTAAGGAAAGGCTGCTTCAACATCAAGATTATTTAATGAAAAATCATTCAAATCAAAACCATTTAAGATATCAGGATCTCTACTCAACACTACAAGACTTTTGGAAAGTACAGAACTTTCCTTGCCTTCTTCCATTTTCTTTCGAACACCCTTTGATAGCTTTGTTATATTGGCATAGATATTATCAATATCACCATATTGGTTTAACAACTTAACTGCCGTTTTGCAGCCAATACCAGGAACACCTGGAATGTTATCTGCTGCATCACCTATAAGAGTTAGATAATCAATTATCTGAGTTGGTTTTATGAAGAAATCTTCCTCAACCTCTCTTATTCCAAACATTCTATAATTCTTCTGACCTTTTTTGGGAGGACGAAGCGCCGAAATATGTGGATTTACAAGCTGAAGCAAATCCTTATCGGCTGTAAATAGGACTGCATCTAACTTTAATTCAACAGCCTTCTCACTCAAAGATGCAATGATATCATCGGCTTCAAGACCTAATTTTGCATATGTTGGAATCTTCATGGTTTTAAGTAAATCTATAATAACAGGAATTTGCACCTTCAAATCTTCAGGTGCAGCATCTCTATTTGCTTTATACAAATCATACATTTCATGTCTAAAAGTTGGACCTGGGGAATCAAGAGCTACAACAAGATAATCAGGTTTGTATTCTCTTATAACCATTGAAAGAGAATTGAAGAATCCATAAATAGCTGAGAAGTTGTTTCCGTCTTTATCTAGCAATGGGTTCATAAAGAATGCATAATGAGATCGAAAGATCAAACCAAAACCATCTATTATGTAGAAGGTTTTTCTAGGTTCTCCGTCCTCTTCATAATCGAGGGTTTCAACCATTTCTTCTATATCTTTTTCTTTAAGTTCTACCTTTTTCTTCTTGATCTTTATGCCCTGCATGTTATTTTCATTTTGAGCTTTCTTGCCATCTTCAAAGTCTTTTTCACTAAATAAATCGTCCATTACTTCTCCTCAAATTCTAATTCCATTGTATCATAAGCCAAAGCCATGTTATCGGGTAAATCAGCATTATCTCTTTCATGTTCCAAGCCATGAGCGATATGGGTAAACAGCGTCTTCTTAGCACCAATCTTTTTTGCCATCGCAATTGCACTCTTTTTGTTGAAGTGAGTTAGATGAACCCGGTGTTGAAGAGCAACCAATACCAAAAGATCAAGGTCCTTTAAATATTCCATTGTTTTCTCTGGTATGTTGTTTGTATCAGTAAGATATGCTATATCAAAGATCCGATAACCAAATATTGGCAATTCTCCATGATAGATTACAAGAGGTGTTACCTCAAAACCTGCAATATTATATTTTTTATAGGGTTCAAGTACATTTGAATAAAGATGGGGAATAGATGTAAGGGTTTGTTCATAATCTTCTAAAACATATTCAAATCGACTTTCTATATGTTCAATGGTCAGCTCTGATCCATATATTGGTAAACTCTTATACCTTGTAAATACTCTAAGGTCATCAATGCCATTTAAATGATCAGCATGAGTGTGTGTATAAAGAACACCGTCAAGCTCACATATATTTGCACGAAGTGCTTGCAATCTGAATTCAGGGGTAGTATCTATCAATAAATTCTTATTATTTTTACAAAACAATACACTAGAGCGATATCGTTTATTCTTTGGATTCAAGGATGTACAGGTTGCACATTTACATCCAATAACAGGAATACCATGGCTGGTACCTGTTCCAAGGAATGTTAATTTATAGGACAATTATTTGCCCTCAACTGTATCTGTAATTTTAGTTATAGCATCCTTACCTTTTTCAACACCGTTATCCAAAAGACCTTTAAAGGCCTCACTATTTGCAGCATCTACTATATCATCAAGGTTTGTGCCTGTTTTCTCTGAAACCATATCTTTCAAATTTTCTATCTTTTCATTACCATCACCACTGCCATTAACATATCCCACACCTAAATACTCTTGACTAAAGGAAGGAAAGAAGAAAAATATTACAAAAAAAGATATCAATCCAAATATAATTGGTTTTAAAAGAACATTCCCAACTGAGCGACTTGCCATAACAGTCTCCTTAAATATTTCTTAAAATTTTAAATAAATTACAGGGTTCATAATATCACAAATCTTGTGCATTACAAACCCTGATTTTACTAATCAATAATAATTTTATTATTTAGTTTTTCATACTAGAATAATAGTACTGAAATACCAACTCTACCATTAGACCAATCATCACCCTGTGGAATTAATTTAGTTAAATCAGCATCTTCCAAATTAAATGTTGTTGGAAGAGTATATGTAGCTGATAAAGTTAAAGTCTCACCTACCAAGAAATCAGCATGAGCTTTATATGTGAAATTAGATTTCATAACAATATCAAAAAATTCAAATGCTGTATCATCAGTATTAAATACACCATCTTGTGAAATTTTCATTCCAAATTCTGGACCTGCTACCAAACCAAGTCTTACAACGTCTGCAACATCAGCGTAAACACCAGCTGCAAGATGATTTGTAAATTCAACAGCATTATCAGTACCAATAAATGTTGAACCAAATAATGCAGTATCTGCAACTTCTAACAATACAAAGTTCAATCGAGCTTCTGCACCAAATCTATAATTTTCTAATTCAGTTAAATTATCAAAATCAAATGAACTGTCTGTTACATCATTTTGATATTGTGCTGTTGCACCCAAGTTAAAATCGAATGCACGTGCACTTAAAGTCATAGGTACCAATACACATATTGCCAATGTTAATGCTAATAGTCTTTTCTTCATAAGTCATTCCCCTTGCTCACCTTTCGTGAGTCTTTCCATATAGTTCTTTAATTTACTTCTAAAATAGTGTAACAATTTTATTACTACATTGTTACAACAATCCTTATAATAAGCAAGAAAAAACAAATTATATCTTTTATTGATAAAAAAGTAATATGCCTCAAGCATTTTTACTATACTAAGTTTTAGTATAATTAATCCAATCAGCATAAGGAGCATCACTTGGCATTCTCCAATCACCTCTAGGACTTAATGAAACTGAACCAACTTTCGGTCCATCAGGAAGAGTTGACCTTTTAAATTGCTGTGTAAAAAAACGTTTTATGAAGGTATCTAGCCATATTTTTATAAAATCTTTATCATATACACCATCAAAAGCGATTATTGCCAATCTGTAAATCTTTGAAAAAGAGAAAGAACATCTTAAAAAATAATACAAGAAGAAATCATGAAGAATATAGGGTCCAACCAAATCTTCTGTTATTTGTGATATTTCTCCATTTCCAGTAGGTGGCTTCAATTCAGGACTTACAGGAGTATTTACTATATCCATAAGCACCTCTTTAATATTATCATCATTGTTGTTTGCAGTATATGCTACAAGGTGCTTTACAAGAGTCTTAGGTACCGATGAGTTTACCCCATACATTGACATATGATCACCATTAAAGGTTGCCCAGCCAAGTGCCAATTCTGATAGATCTCCAGTTCCAACTACAAATCCACCAACTTTGTTTGCCATATCCATCAATACTTGAGTTCTCTCTCTAGCTTGTGTGTTTTCATAAACAACATTCTGTTCTGATTCATCATGTTTTATATCTTTAAAATGCTGTCTAACAGCTGGTGTGATGTCTATTTCATCAAATGATACTTTTAAAGAGGTTGCAAGTAGTTCACTGTTTGACTTTGTTCTATTTGTTGTTCCAAAACATGGCATCGATATTGCGTGAATTCCAGAGAGTGGAATATTACCTTTATTAAAGGCTCTAACGGTTACAAGAAGAGCCAAAGTTGAATCAAGTCCTCCAGAAAGACCAATAACTGCCGAACGACAAGGTATTGCTTGAAGTCTTCTTAAAAGACCTTGAGATTGAAGATTTAGTATTTTTTCACAATTCTTATTCATAAGAGCTTTGGAGCATGGTATGAATGGGTTTTGTGATATTGCCATTTTTGATATATCTGTTTCTTTTATTTCTACATCAAACATCACAGTATCATAGCCCTCTACATCACTGTAGAACGTATTCATCTTTCTTCTATCATTTGCAAGAGTCTGTACATCAATTATAGCAGTGTTTAATTTAGATCTATCATTAAACTGTGTAAAATCATCAACATCCTCACTATCATAAAAAACCTTGCCATTTTGGCATATAAGATTATGGGCTGTAAATACAAGATCTGTTGAGGATTCCCCCTCACTAGCACCTGAATACAAATAAGCTGCTATGCATTTTGCACTTTGCATTGAAACAAGATTTCTTCTATACTCACTCTTTCCAACAAGGTCATCTGTTGCAGAAGGATTTGCTATGATTGTAGCCCCAGCTACACTGTGTCTTTGACTTGGAGCATTTGGAACCCATAGATCCTCACAGATTTCAACAGCCAAAACAAAATCTCTCATTTGATTTGCACCAAATAATAATTTTGTTCCAAACAATACATTCTGTCCAAGAAGTTTTATTTCTTTATTCTCATCCTTAGGTGTCGAAAACCATCTTTTTTCATAGAACTCTTGATAATTTGGAATATTAAGTTTTGGAACAACTCCTAAAATTACACCATTCTTTATTACAACTGCCGTATTATATAATTTATTTGATTCAATCAAAGGAGCACCAATAACAGATAAAACATTGGGATACTTCTTTGAAGAGTGGATAATCTTATTTAAGTTATCAAGCACTCTATCTTGTAGATCATTCATCAAGAATAAATCTGCAGCAGTATAGGCTGTAATTGAAAGTTCTGGAAAAACAAGAACTTTAACTTTTTGTTCTTCAGCCATCTTTAAAGCATTAATAATTTGCTTTGTATTTTGAATAACATCTGCAGGAAATAATATAGGCGAGGTAGTAGCTACCTTAATAAATCCATCTTTCATCTGTTACCTCCAAATAATTCTTAAAATATAATTACATACTATCTTTAAAAAAGATATTTGGAAAGATTAAAAAAAAAATATCTACTATTTTTGGACTAGTCTGTTTATAGTATTTACAAATCATTATTTTGAATATATTTTAAAAGTATGAAACATAAAATTGAAATATACGGAGAAGGAACAAGAGAATTAATTTCAATCCTTCTTAAAAATGCTAATACAACCATAAAGAATTATTGCTTGATGAAAAACTGGAAGCTTCCCAATATAGGGGAAATATATTTTTCGAATATAAAAGAACTTGGTTTGTATCAAGTTGGGTCGCCTTACATAATTTTATCAAATAGATTACTTGAATCTGATATATCAATGGAATTTGTAAATTCAATTCTTTTGCATGAAACAGCCCACTATATTTGTACAAATCATTTTGGAGTATCAGACCATGGGCACATATTTAAAGATGTTGCACAAGAAATTGGAGCTCCACTTGAATTTACAAAAACAAGTGTTTCACTAGAAATTGGACTTGATACCTCATCACAACTATCCAAGATAAAAAAGCTCTTGGCATTAAGTGAATCAAACAATAAAAATGAAAGTAGAGCGGCTCTAAGTAAGGCAAGAAAACTTATGATTGATATGAACATACAGAGTTTCATTGATAGAGAGTTCATCTATTCATCAGTCTTGTATGAAGCAAAAAGATTTAGTGCACGCCATAAGGTTTTATTCATGCTTACTTGTGATATTTCAGGTGTTTTTGGGATTAACAATTATTGCAGTAAAAACAACAACCGAGAGCAAAGAATATTTGGCACCAAAAGCCAGGTAGAAATTGCACTTTATATTTACGATTACCTATCATACACCTTAAATAAGGAATACGTAGAATTTAAAGCAACTGATGCTGCCTACGGAAGAACACTTGAAAGTTTCTACTATGGTGTATATGAAGAAATGTATAAAAAGTTTTCTGACAATAATAGTGAAGAAGCAACCAAACAAGAAAAATCAATTATTTTAATTTCAGCAGATAATAAAGAAAAAGCGAAGGCTTATTTCTTCAATAAAAATGCAAAATTTATAAAAGGACAGGGTTCTAAAATTAGCATAAATCCTGCAGCTTACGACCATGGAAAAAAGGTTGGAGTAAGAACCAATATAAGAGATGGAATAAAAAAGGATAGTACCAACAAAAAGCTATTTCTTGCATAATTTAAAGTCAACTTAAATATTATGAGGTAATGCATAAATTGCAGATACCTCATTTTTTTTATATTTTCTTATGTTTATTATTATTAAGAATAAAACAAATTAGTAAACTCCATGATTATCTTATAAGTTCATCTATAAACCAAATATTTGTATTAAATTAAATATCCACAGTAAATTTACTATTTTGCCGCTCTTCCTTCCTGTAACAGCAACAGTTTCTGTATTTTCATTGTAAAATGTGTAACTATGATATAATATTTTACTAATCAATTGTTTTCAAAAAAATACTAATTTATAAACAATTTCAAATATCAAGGAGATTAATTTATGCCTACAAATCTTAGCGGAAAAAGCTATTTAAAATTATTAGATTTCAAAAGTTCTGAACTTCGTTATCTTTTAGACCTTTCTAAGGACTTCAAAAACATGAAGAGAACTGGAGTTCCTCACAAATACCTTGAAGGGAAAAACATAATCCTTCTATTTGAAAAGACCTCAACAAGAACAAGATGTTCTTTTGAAGTTGCAGGAATGGACCTTGGAATGGGTGTTACCTATTTAGATCCAGGTAGCAGTCAAATGGGAAAAAAAGAATCCATTGCAGATACTGCTAGAGTTCTAGGTAGAATGTATGATGGCATTGAATACCGTGGTTACAAGCAAAGTCTTGTTGAAGAACTTGCAAAGTATGCAGGAGTTCCTGTATGGAATGGTCTAACAGATGAATTCCACCCAACTCAAATGCTTGCTGATATGCTTACCATTGAAGAAAAGCTTGGACATCTTAAAGGTGTTAACTTTACATTTATGGGTGATGCAAGAAACAACATGGGAAACTCCTTGATGGTTGCTTGTGCAATGCTTGGAGTTAACTTCACAGCTTGTGCACCTAAAGAGCTATTCCCTGCAAAAGAACTTGTTGAAACATGTAGGGTTATTGCAGAAGAAAATGACTGCACAATCACATTAACAGATGATGTTATAGATGGTTGTAGTGGTGCAGATGTTGTCTATACAGATATATGGGTATCAATGGGTGAACCAGATGAAGTTTGGGAAAAGAGAATTAAGATTTTAAAGCCTTTCCAAGTAAATGCAAAAGCAATGAGCTATGCTAAAAAAGATGCAATATTCATGCATTGTCTTCCATCCTTCCATGACACAAAAACTGTTACTGGCGCTAAAATGGCAGAGAAGTTTGGTATCAGTGAGATGGAAGTAACAGATGAAGTATTTGAATCAAAACAATCTGTTGCATTTGATGAAGCAGAAAATAGAATGCATACGATTAAAGCTATAATGTATGCAACTCTAAAATAGGTAAAATAATTAATGTTTGAAATGCCAATATACCGGCATCCGGACTTTAATAGTGATTTATTAAAGAATGCGCCAGATGCAAAATTTATTATTGTGGATAAAGATGGAGTTGTTCCTGAAAACTTCCACTCAACATCAATGTTCCCAGAATATTGTAAAATTAATAAAAAATGGCACCTTGCTGAGGAATCCAGAATGGATTCCTCCATCGTGCTAAATAATGATGATTCATTATCAGTAGTTGAAAACAGAAATGTTAAAATTGGTGATAAGGTCATTGTTGGAAGAACAGAAGCAGCAGAGGATGGAATTTTTGTTTGGGCAAACGGATTTATCAAAAAAGCAGAAAATCATGATAAATTCGTTTTTAGACAAGGCAGATCAAGAGAAACCTCCTATGCTAAAGATTATGATCAACTAATAAGTCTGTTGAAATATGAAAAAGAACATGGTGGACACGTGCTTTGGGTAATGGGGCCAGCCTTTAGCTTTGATGCAAATGCTAGATCAGCTATGAGTGCTTTAATTAACAATGGCTACTGCCAAGGCCTTATGGCTGGCAATGCTCTTGCAACCCATGATCTTGAAGGTGCATATTTCCACACTGCTTTAGGACAGGATATATACACTCAAGAACATCAAAGATTTGGTCATTACAATCATCTTGATATATGCAACAAAGTTAGAAGATCCGGATCAATTCCTCAATTTATAAAAGATGAAAATATTGATAATGGTATAATCTATTCATGTGTAAAAAATAATGTACCAATAACCTTGGCTTCATCCATCCGTGATGATGGACCTCTTCCAGAGGTAATATCCAATGCTTATGAAGCACAAAGGGCAATGAGAGAGCAGGTTATTAAATCAACAACTGTTATTACTCTTGCTACAATGCTTCATACAATTGCAACAGGAAATATGACACCATCCTTTAGAGTTAGAAACGATGGATCAATTAGACCTCTTTTCTTCTATACTGTAGATAGCGATGAGTTTGTTGTAAATAAGCTACTTGATAGAGGATCTTTATCTGCAACAACGATGGTAACCAATGTGCAAGATTTTATTACAAAACTTGCAGTAGGTCTTGGTCTAGACTATTAGACTAAAATAAAATATATATACAAGTAAAAGATTTATCGTCAATAAATGATAAGTAAATAAATATTAAGTAAAATCTAATATTTTATCATTCAATAAAGGTAGCAAATTTTAAGCTGCTGCCTTTTTTCAGTCATTTAAAAGGTATTCTGCTCCCCTATTCGTCTGTTTTTATTGATATAAGTGAATAAGTAACAGGTGTTCTCTATATGTAGTTTTGTGTTGAATTAAATTCTTACTAGCCAGTTGCTCATTTTAAGGTTATATTATTAATGAATAGGGAGGAATGTTGTGAGCATTTATGGTGACAGATTGTCCCAATTGGAGACAATAGTAAATAAAGGTAACTCTCTCATCCAAAAAATCATTGAAGAAGAAACATTAATAAATGGTATATCACCAATTGAATACACCATAAATAGAATAAAAGATGAAAAAAGCTTGATAGAAAAACTTAATCGTAAAGGTTTTCCTATTACTATGAGTAGTGTTTACACAAATGTTCGTGATTTAGTTGGATTTAGAATTATCTGTACATATAACTCTGGAATAAAGAGAGTTGCAGAAAAAATTATTCAAAATGAAAATATTGATTTATTCGAAGCAAAAGATTATATAAAGCATCCTAAAGCAAATGGATATAGATCACTTCACCTCATTGTAAAATTCAAGGATTCTGATGTTACATTTGAAATTCAACTTCGAACAATTGCAATGGATAGTTGGGCCTCTCTTGAACATCATATGAAATACAAAAAAGAAATTAAACACAAGGAATTAATTGTTGCAGAGCTAAAAAGATGTGCTGATGAAATGAGCTCCACTGATTTAACCATGCAAGCAATTTATGACATGATAAAGGAAGAAAACTAATGAGATTACTTTTAGTAGAAGACGAAAAAGAGTTATCAAAAGCCGTTAGAGCAATGCTCGAGATGAGTGGATACCAAGTAGATCAAGCATATGATGGAATTGAAGCATTAGCCCTCTTAAAAATTAATTTCTATGATGGCATCATAAGTGATATCATGATGCCTAAAATGGATGGAATTACTCTACTCAAAAAGATCAGAGAGAATGATAATGAAATTCCGGTTCTTTTGCTTACAGCAAAAGGTGAAATTGAAGATACAATAGAAGGTTTGGATGCAGGGGCAAATGATTACCTTTCCAAACCTTTTGCATTTAAAGAATTAATGGCAAGAATTAGATCCATGATAAAACATTCTTCAAGTGAAACAAACTCAAATCTAAGCTATGGTAGTGTTAAATTATCTATTTCAACATATGAACTAGCCGGAACAGAATCCTCTATTATGCTATCAAATAAAGAAGGAAGAATCCTTTCTCTTTTCTTAAAACATCCAACAAAAACAATTCCAAATGAGAAACTCGATAGCTACATGAATTGTCTTGGAGCAAAGGATAAAGAAATAGAACTTTATACCTCAATTTTGAACAACAAGTTAAATTCAGTTAATGCAGATTTCAAACTAGCAAAAATCAATGAGGGCTACAAGGTAGCTTCCTTATGATAAAGACCTTGCAACGTAGATTTATCATGGTGGCGATGACTTCCATGATGATAGTTATCCTTTTTATAGCCTTTGTAATTAATATAGGAGTCTATATAAGTTCAAACACTCAACTAAATAAGATGGCTGACTATTTATTAGAAAATGATGGTATATTTCCTGAACGCTTTTATTTACAAACTCCAACAGATATAGGATTTGAAGTAACCATCGAAAGTCGTTATGAAACACGTTTCTTTTCATCTCTTGTAGATAAAGACGGAAACATTTTATCTTCAAACCTTAAAAACATTGCTGAAATTAGCACAGAAGAAGCTGAAACATATGTTAAAAAAGTGCTTAGAAATAATACTCGATATGGTTACATATCTCACTACAAATATGGTGTAAGTAAAAAAGCAGATGGTACAAAATTAATTATATTTATAAATGCATTACAAATATTAAATACCTTGAACAATCTACGACAGCTAACCTTCTTGATTGCAATTGTAAGCATGATGATTCTTTTATTGTTGATAATGGCCTTATCAAATAGAGCAATTCAACCATATATTGATAACATAGAAAAGCAGCAACAATTTGTAGCTGATGCAGGACATGAAATAAAAACGCCTCTTGCCGTTATATCGGCAGATGTAGAGGTGCTTGAAATGGCCAAAGGTGAAAACGATTGGACCAAAAGCATAAAGGGACAAATTATAAGGCTTGATGGACTTGTAAAACAACTTCTCGCACTTTCAAAAATGGATGGTATTTCTAGGAAAGATGAGAACACAATAAAGATTGATTACAGCTCTCTTACAAAACAACTTTATAATGATTTTAAGAATCTTGCAGTTACAAAAGACACAACTATGGAATATGAAATTGATGATAACATCAGTGTTCTTGGAAAGCATGATAAAATTGAGCAGCTATTAAGCTTGATTCTTGAAAACTCAACGAAATATGCGGTAAAAGATTCAACAATTCATGTATACCTTAAGGCAAGTAAACGAATGTCATCTTTTAGAGTGGTAAATAAATGTGAAGGATTAACAAAAGACAATCTTGCCAATGTATTTGAAAGATTTTATCGCGGTGATAAATCTCATAGCAATCAAATTGAAGGCTATGGAATAGGTTTATCAGTTGCACAGGCAATCGTACATTCTCATCATGGAAAAATTACTGCCTATCTAAATGATGATGATACAGAAGTAACATTTGAGATAAAGCTACCATTATATTAATCGAAAAGAACAAGTCAAATAAGCAATGATTAAAGCCAAAAAACTTTAACCATTGCTTTATTTTTCACAAGGAAATTGATATCAAATATTGTGTGTTTTCCTACTAAATAATCGCACTTTAATAAACTATTTTGTGTATTATTTAAATCATAAATATTTGATGATTGTTTGCAAAAGAAATCAAAAAAAATGTAGCATTTTTCTCATAACAATACTAAAGTTATTTTATCCAGAGTTGAGAATAATTCAACGCTTTTTGAAAGTGTATTTATTCCATAAAAACTCTCCTTTTTCTATGGAAGGGTATTGTTATGAAATGTAACATGAATGGAAAAAAAGGCAGCTCTTGAAAAACTAAACCCAAAGGGAATTCTGCTAAAAAAGATTTAGATTTTTCCTATCTCGCGGTATCTTTTCAAGCTAAACTTGAAGATGATAAACTTTAAATTTCAGAAAACAATTCTACAGCAATGTTAGTGACCAAGAGTGGAATAACTGGAAATATCAAATCGTATCGAAACATATGATGATATTTCAAAATTTCTAACTCTGAGAGATGATGAAAAAAAAGCAACCGAGGTAAATTCAACCCATTGTCATTTTGCCATCACACCTTACTATTTAAGTTTGCTTGACTTAGATGATCAAGATTCTGCACTTCGAAAAACAGTAGTTCCTAGGGCTGATGAATTAATTAAAAGCCAAGGAGAAAGTGAAGATCCTCTATCTGAAGAAAAACATCTCCAGTAGAAGGGATTGTTCATCTTTACCCTGATAGAGTTTTATTTCTTACAACTGGTTTCTGTTCCGTTTATTGCAGGTATTGCACAAGATCTCACATGGTTAATGGACACACTCAGTGCATGAAGCAGCATTGAACACGTTGAGATTGTAAAATTGGAACAAAAGTTCCAATGGTACTCCCTCAACGAATTACTGAAAACCTTTTAAATATATTTAGACAATACAAACCCTTGTATTTAAGCATCCACTGCACACATCCTGATGAAATTACCCCAAAATCAGGTATGGCAATTAATGCTATTGCAGATGCTGGCGTTGTAATGGGTTCTCAAACGGTATTGCTAAAAGGTGTAAATGATAATCCTGAGGTAATGGGTTCTTTAATGCATAAGCTTCTTAAAAATAGAATAAAACCCTATTACCTATTCCAATGTGATCCAATTGTTGGTTCAAAGCACTTTAGAACTACTGTAGCAAAAGGCCAAGATATTATTCACTCACTACGTGGCTTTACAAGTGGCTATGCAGTTCCACAGTATGTAATAGATGCCCCTGGCAGTGGCGGTAAGATACCTATTCTTCCTAATTATTACAAAGGAAGAGACAAAGACAATCTCTATATATATAACTATGAGGGAAAGGTATTTGCTAACCCTGATGATGAGTTAGTAGCTGAATTTGATAGTATAATTACAATACATGCAAGCGACGAAGCACTAAAGGAACATGGATACAACACCATCCGTATTGGAAATATATATTCACTTATAAAATTTTTGAGCGCAGGAAAGCGAGTTTATTTGGTGTTCAACATCTGCTAGGACCCTTATGGTTCTTCACGTGAATCACAGGTACCTTCAATTCTTGAAGCGTATAGAATTGATTGCACATTTTCATCTTCCTTGGTACTGACAACACCCCTAAATGAAGCAATTGCAAAAACAATTGTAAGAAATGCTGAAATTCCAACTGCAGACTTTGTTGTAATTGACAGTATAAAAAAACTATATGATGTTGGATTGAAGTTTCCACTATATGGTGGGACAGGAATTGGAATAAACAGCAAATCTCTTGTAACCAATAAAGACAACTTACAAAGAAAATGCAATAAACAATTACAAAAATATAAACAACCCCTTCAAATTGAAAAGTATCTTGGAGTGTTTAAAGGAAGTGATAAAGTAGTTACATACAGGAAAGGAAGCTGCAATAATACGTTAAAGCAGGAATTATAAATGAAGGTGAGCGTTGCTCATACAAATTCGGACTTCTTGAAAATGAATTTGGAGTTGTTGGATATTCTTGTTATGATTTTATAGACGAAACAGAAAAGAGCTATGATCTATATTGGATTGCTGTTGACCAAAACCACAAAAGAAAAGGCTATGGTTCTTTATTACTTGCAGCAACAAAAAAGCAAATAAAAGATAAAAACGGTCGTAATATCTATATTGAAACCTCTTCTTCTCCATTATATACACCCATAAGAATATTTTATGAAAAGGCCAATTACATAAAAGAAGCAACAATAAAAAACTTCTACAAACTCAAGGATGATAAGATTATCTACTCTAAAACAATTTAAACAATTCATATTTATATCAATAAGATTTAAAGCAGATATTTACAGTCTTTTAACTATACATTTTGACGCTTTTTAATAATTTTAATAATGGTTCGCCTTGGAGTAAATTTTAAAAGATTTACAAGGGGAGAACCAATTCCTGCAAAAATATTTAATTTTCCCTCTAGCATACCATTATATCCCATCAAAGCTATATCATAAGGTTTACTTGTTTTCTTGAATAAAACCGATTTCGACATGCCGGATGTCATTGCAAATTTTGTATTGGTAGCTCCCGGCATTAAAGCTGATACTGTTATATTTGTCTCATTTAATTCAGCTGCAAGGGCATTACTAAATGATGTTACATATGCTTTTGTTGCATAATAAACGGCCTGGAGGGGTCCTGGACATAACGCAGCACTGCTAGATGTATTTAGTATTCTGCCAGAGTTTTTTTTAACAAAACCAGGAAGGAACAACCTAGTAAGAGTTGTAAGTGCCAGTATGTTAACGTTTATCATAGCAAGATCTTTTTCCCAATCTCTTTCGTGAAAGTAACCTTGCCCACCAAACCCTGCATTATTAAATAAATAATCAACATCAAGATTTTGACTTTTTACTTCATCATAAACTTCCTGGGAAGCTGTTGGAGTTGAAAGATCTTTCACAATAACATAAATCTTGCAGCTATACTTCTTCTGTAATTCTTGCTTAAGATTGTTTAGATTTTCATCTCCCCTAGCTACAATAATTAAATCTCCACCACGAGAAGCATGAATTCTTGAAAGCTCCCTTCCAATTCCAGATGATGCACCTGTAATCAATGCTATTTTACTCATGCTTGATATCTCCTATATTGTAATCATAACCCAATATCTCTTTATGCGCTTCTTAAGCTCTTCTATAAAAAGTTCAATTAACCATTCATTTCTAAAAAAGAAATGCCTTGGCTCACCTCTACTGATAGATGGACTTAGATTAGATGCACATAAAGCTTTAGTAATATAGATTATAAGTCCAAGGCCTTTTATATAGCAAGAGTCATACATAATCAAAGTTGCAATAAGGACAGAAAAGTTCTTTTCGATTAAATGTTCAGAAAACATATTAAATCATTCTAAATTTTATACATTGGAATTCTAAGTATGTTGTTATTAATCACCATAGTTTTAATTCTGCCGATTTTTATTTTTGTCTAATAGTGCAAAATATGATATTCGGGTTGTCACCTGTCTTGATTAACTTTGCTATTATAAAATAATTGTACTATTCAAATTAAAATTATAAATAGAGGAGAAAAAAGTGAAAACTCCTAATTACCCACAAAATAATTACGGTTTCATCTTTATACAAATCATCATATTGTTTTAGAATTTATTCTTTTCAAATATAAAAAAGTTACAGCTCTAATTCAAAACAAGTTTTTATTTTATAAAGCTAAATGCATCTATTGTTTTGAACTCCATCTCTCTTATTTTGGGATATTCTTCATTGTTTTTCTTTTCAATAATCCATCTATATTTTGATTTATTATTGAGCTTGCTCCCTGAAATACCAAGACCAAAATATTCAAGAGTCATTTCAATTATTATTTTCTGGTTTTCAAATGTGGAATCATCAGTCGAATGTGATTCCATTTTTTCTATTTTATGATATGAATAACGTGCAGCTCTTCTAAAGCTATCAAGCCAGGAAATTGCTTCCTCTCTATCAGAGATTATCCCTAGTCGGCCTGATGTTTTTATTGTAAAATTATCATCTAGAATATTATAAAAATTTTCAATTGTAGATGGCATATCTTCGTTGCTATATAACCAATAATGAGCAAAATTCTTTGCAACATTTTCAATATATCCTTCATCACCAAATGATTGATTTTTTAATAGTATTCTATATTCTTTAGCCAATCTCTTATGAGTTTCTTTACTTTCATTGAACTCTGCACCAGTGTATCCAAATTCCATAATATTCCCTTTTTGTTTTTTACTTTAAATATAGTAAAAAATAAAAACAACGGCTAGTAAAAAATATAACAACACATCATTATTTTAAATCTTAATAATTTTTTTTAGTAATGGATTCAAAAAAGGCAATGAATTATCTTATAAAATCATTGCCTTTTCATTTTATTTAGTGACTTAACTATTATTTATCAAGTATCACAACACTTTCCATGTGGTGAGTTTGAGGATAGAAGTCAAACAATTTTACACTTTTTACTTTAAATCCAAATTCTGTTAATAACTTTAAATCACGTGCCAAAGTTACAGGATTGCATGAGACATAAATAATTCTTTTAGCTTCAAAGGAATTCAGCATCTTTGGTACATTTTCAAACAGTCCTGTTCTTGGAGGATCAACTACTATTGTATCAACAAAATCAGTTCTCTTCTTGCCCCATTTTTCAACTTCTCCTGTAAAGAAAAGTGCGTTTGGAGCATTAATTTTACTTAATTCAAGACATTCTTTCTGCCTTTCTACCGAAATTGTTCCATCAGGAAGAAATGCTGAAAAAGTTCCAACACCACTGTAAAGATCCATTACCTTGGTAGAGGGAACATTGGATATAATATACTGAATAAACTGTTCCATCATATAAGGATTTGATTGGAAAAACACATTTGCATTTAATATAAAGGTGTGAGATAGAATTTTAATGGATACAGTTTCAGAGCCAAAGGTTACTTCATCATCTCCTGCAAAAGCAGAAACTTCAATGTACTTACCACGACCACGATTTTCGAACATGTTAGTTCTTGCAGCCTTCAATATTCTTTGAGGCTTTGCTAACTCATAATTCAATTTATCACATAATATAGGGCAGTGATCTATTTCAATCAGTTCTTTTGAACCGGATTGTAAGAAACCAACTCTCCTTTGATTCAAATCAACATGAAAACGAACTCTATTGCGATAACCAAAATCAGAACCAGTTACACTTTCTTCTATCTTTATATCCGATAAATCAAGTTTTCCAAATCGCTGAAGGTGCTCAAGTAGAATTCCTTCTTTTGTCTTGACCTGTTCTTTTATATCCATATGCTGCAGATCGCATCCACCACAAATACCATAATAAGGACAGGTATCTTCAACTCTATCTTTACTTGCTTCTATGATATTAACTATCTTTGCCTTGCAATGATTTCTTGATTCTTTTGTAATTTTTATTTCAACAACTTCATCTTTCAAGGCACCTGCAACAAACACTGCTTTTTTGTTTTCTAAATATCCAAGGCCATCACCACCTTGAACAACTTTATCTATCTTAATTTGCATTTATAAAATCCTCTATATAAGCTTTAACATTATCAAGTGCACTCTGCCAGAAAGAAGAGGATGAAATATCACACCCAATTGTTGCTGCTACATCTCTAGCACTATTAGATCCTGTAAGAGATAATAGCTCAATATATTTTTGCGGGAAATCTTTTCCCATCTTGTCTTTTTGTGAATATACACCAAGGGCAAATAATTGGCCAAATGCATATGGGTAGTTGTAGAATGAAAAATCCGGAATGTAGTAGTGCCCTTTTACTGCCCACATCAAAGGATGGTATTCAGAAAGCTCCCCGTAAGTTTTCTTTTGGCATTCCACCATGATATCATTGAAATCATCAGGAGTTAATTCACTTTCTGCTCTTCTATCAAAGATCTCACGCTCGAAATAGAAACGACAAAGAATATCAACACATACCTGTGTTGTATCTTGAAGAAAGGTCTCAATTAAAAAGGTTTTCTCTTTGGCCTCAGCCTCTTTTAATGCACCTTGAAGAACCACTGTCTCACTGAAGATGGAAGCTGTTTCTGCAAGTGTCATTGGATAAGATCTAAGTAGATGAGAATATGGCATCACAACACTATCATGGAATGCATGACCTAATTCATGAGCAATTGTAGATACTCCATTATATGTTCCATCAAAGTTACACATAACGCGAGAAACACCAGCATCAGGAAAGGCTGTATCATAGGCTCCACCAATCTTACCAGAACGAGGTTCTGCATCTATCCAAGATTTGTTGAACGCATTTAATGCAAATTCCTTCATCTCAGATGAAAATCCACCAAATTGATTTAGTATAAATTCTTTTGCATCCAAATAGGAATAATGTTTTGGATCGTCATTGATAGGAGCTAGAATATCATAGAATGCAAGTTTATCAACATTTAATATTTCAGCTTTTTTCTTTAAATAACTTCTAAACATTGGAAGATTCTTCTCAATTGTACCAATTAAGGCATCAAGCACTTCTCTATCTATTCTTGATTCAATAAGGGAGGCTTCAAGGTTATCATATCCTCTATTTTTATTAAGAGTTATTGTTGCACCCTTAACACCGTTTAATGCAGCAGCATAGGCAACTTTATTGTTCGATAGTACTTCAAGTTCTTTATCAAATGCTTCTTTTCGTATTTTTCTACTTGAGGAAAAAGCAAGTGCTCTAAAATCTGTTACAGTTTTCATCTTTCCATCATGTTCAACAGTTGCAGTACTTGCCAATGCTTCCTGCAATCTTGAAAAGGCTTCAATACCAGATCTATTTAAATCAGAGGCAAGCTTTTCTTTCTCACTGCTCATCAGATGCTTGTTTTTTTCAAGAAGTTCACTCAATACATAGCTGTACTTTTCAAACTCTCCACCTGGCTCACTCATCTTTTCAACAGATTCAGTGTTCTCACCTAAATAGTTTAAGAACATAACCTCAGCACCACTTACTGAAAGTGATAATTCTGATACTTTATTTGTAGCTTTCAAGCAAATTGGATTTGAAGTATCAACTGATAGTATTGCGTAACTATATGCATTGAGGGTTTCATATGTATCCAATATGCTCTCATAAAGTTTGATAACCTCGACAAGTGACTCTTTATTTTCTATATTTTTTTCAACTTCTTTGCATCTCAACTTGCAATCGTCGATTGCAGCTTGAAAGTCCTTGCCTTCTGGTGATGTATAAATTTCTTCTAAAGACCAATGTGGTAATTTTTCTGTTTCCATTATTTTCTCTTTCATCCTTGCTGTCCTATAGGGCATAAAATGACACCTAAATATTTAAGTGCCACTTTTTATAATTATTTTA
>CAYWGU010000023.1:0-31750 GCA_964457975.1 uncultured Spirochaetaceae bacterium
TCTTGTTGTAGTGTTAAAACATTAATATAATAACGATATCTAGATGGTATTTAATAAAAGGTAAAATATGAATAAATTATACGATAATAGTGCGCTTGAAATTATGCAAATTGCTGACAAAACTTCTGATATGAGTTTAAACCGAATTGAGCAGATTAGGGCTTTTGCACTTGTAGCTAATTACAAAAGCATTGGAATAGCAAATTGCTTCACTTTTTCAAGAGAAGTTGATGTAATCAAACAATATCTTTCAAAAGATTTTAAAGTTTATACAGTCGATTGCAAATATGGACGAATAAGAAAGCAAGATCTATTAGGGGGAAGTGGTTTTCGTATTTTGTGTAACCCTGCAGGTCAGGCTCAATATCTTAATGATAAGAATACAGATTTGAATATTTCTATTGGTTTATGCGTAGGACATGATATGATTTTTAATAAAAAATCATTGGCTCCTGTGACCAGTGTATTTACAAAGGATTTTACCAATAACAATAACCCAGGTAATGCTGTATCTGATATTAGCAGAAACTTGTAAAGTTGTCTGGTTATATCATAAAAAAAAGAGCTGTTATGAGCTTCCCAGTTGAAATGGATTACTCATAAGGCTCTTTTCTTATCTAGAATTAATGGACACATTCTTTGTAATATCACAGTACAAGGTGACTTTCTTTTGTTTTAAGGGTTAGAATGTCAAATTTTTACTTCACAATTCAGAAGTTTGTTTATACATTTTTGAAACCTCTGGTAATTTAATTAAAGATAGGAAAATTTGATTTAGGATGTACTTCTCGTATACCTTAGTTAAAACAACCTATTCGAAATATGTTAGAGTACAATAAAAATCAACCGTTTATATTAGATTGTATTTCTTCCTAATTAGTTTTTGAATTTCTTGGATTCTTTTTTTTTGTCTTATTTTTTACATATACCATCTGAACACCAGTTTCACCTTTTTGTATTTTTTTTGTTTCTATGGTGCTGATTGATTCAAGAAATGGTGTCATTTTATAATAGCCAAAGTTTCTTACATCAAAATCAGGAAAACGTTTTACGAGGATGGAACCTAGATGACCTGCAAAAATCCAGCCTTCATCATCACTTTCATCGTTTAAGATGTTTCTAATTGCTTTTAAAATTTCCTTTAAAGCGTCTTTTTCTTCTTCCGCTATCTTCTTTGTTTCAGTTGTTTCCTGGCCTTTTGGTTTTTCAATCTTTTCTCCTTGAGTAGTACACCATAATTTATCTAAATATTTGAATTGATTGCATGCTGCAATAAATGGTTTTGGTGTTTTCTTTTCACCCATACCCATAACAACCATTCCTGCTTCTCGAAGCCGTACGGCAAGACGAGTGAAATCACTATCAGAAGAAACTAGAGTGAAACCACCGACCTTTCCAGAATAAAGAATATCCATTGCATCAATGATCATTGCACTGTCTGTTGAATTTTTTCCCTGTGTGTAGCTATATTGCTGTACTGGTGTAATAGAATTATTCAGCAAAGAACTCTTCCATTGATTGGATACGGGAGAGGTCCAATCTCCATAAATTCTTTTATAAGTTGGAATTCCTTCTTTTGTAACTTCATCTAAAATAATGTGGATATATTTAGATGCTATGTTATCTGAATCTATCAGTACTGCAAATTTTGTTTCTTTATCTCTCATAATTAATCTCCCTCATGCTTTTAGAATACCATGAAAAGGGAAAAATGGATAATAAAATCATCAAAATACTTATAATTATACTATAGATCCTGTTTAGTGGACAATTAAAAAAAATAACTTTATAGAAAAAGTTTAAATCAATAAAAAATTAAGAAATTATAGTTTTTTGCACTTATATGTAGAATATCGAAGTTAAACAGCATTTACTTATTCAATTAACCAATTACAATAAAAGCGAAGAGCAGAAAGAAAAAAGAAGTATCAGAACAGAAATTGTGGTAATATGGTAGCTAGATGAGCATACTAGATGCAGAAGATAATAGCAGATTATATATAATTTTGCTAAATCTTTTCAGGGGTATTTGTTTTTTTAGGTATAGGAAAAGATAATAAGTGACCTTGGAAAGAATAGAAGTTTATATTGAAGACAATTTTACAACCAATTTAACATTGAAGATATGCGTATTCAAAGGGGATGAATTATTATCAACTAAGAAATTATTTAATTAAGAGATTTCTTATAATTGGGGTTTCTGCATAAGTTTCTTTTTAAGTTTATTAACAAGAAAACAGGTTCATCTCCTTCAAAATGGAGATAAAAATAATTAATAATATAATAAATAAGGAGTTGTTTATGAGAAAAGTTGGAATTTTTTATGCATATTGGTGCACAGAATGGGATGCAGATTATTTACCTTTTATAAAGAAAGTTAAAGATTTAGGATTTGATCAATTAGAAATTGGTGGAATATCCCTTGTTGATATGTCTGTTTCTGATAGAAAATTAATAGTCGATGAAGCAAAAAAACAAAACATTGCTTTATCGTATGGATTAGGACTTACGGCTCAATATGATGTTTCATCCTTAGATGAAACAATAAGACTAAATGGAATTGAGTTCATGTCAAAGATGATTAAGGCTATTGGTTCTATGGGTGGTGGTACTCTATGTGGTTCTGTTTATACAACTTGGCCTAAGCAACTGCCAAAAGGCACAAAAAGAATTGATTACTATAATCAAAGTATTAAAAGTATGAAAGTTCTAGCTCCTTTAGCTGAAAAAGAGAATGTAATTCTTTTATGTGAAGTCTTAAACAGATTTGAACAATTCCTTTTAAATAATTGTGATCAAGCACTTGAATATGTTAAAGAGATTAATAGTCCTTCTTGCAAAATATTGTTGGACACTTTTCATATGAATATAGAAGAAGACTCTATAACCAATGCTATTCGTAAAGCTGGCAAATATCTTGGAGGTTTACATGTTGGTGAGAATAACAGAAGACCTGCTGGACTTGGAAATATGCCATGGAATGATATAAAAATAGCTTTAGATGACATTGATTTTCAAGGTGCAATTGTTGGAGAGCCTTTCATTCAATCAGGCGGTCAAGTCGGCCAAGATATTGCAGTATGGCGAAATATAATTGAGAATCCTGATTTAGATAAGCTTGCTAAAGATTCAGCTATATTTATTAAAAAAACACTTTGTTAATAAATTAGCAAAATAGATTTACCATCATGAAGAGTTATTGCAGATATTATTTTTGTAGTAACTCTTTTTTATTGTTTGGACTTCGTTAAAAACTTAACCGAAAGTGAATGTAAAAAGACTCTTTAGCATTAGAATCTAGTTAATAAAAGCAATCCACCTTATAAAAGATGGACTGCTAACAACAACAATGATTATTCAACCTATATTTCTTTCCCAAGTTTCTGTAGAACTTTAGGAAGACGTTGATTATTTGATTTGGTATCGACAGTAGATCCAATGGATCTAATTTTCTTCAATCGATATCTTACCAATGATTCTTTTGATTTTGAGCATAATTTGTTTAAATCTTTATTGATTGTTTGCTTTATTAGCTCTGCAGTGAAGGCTGGATTATCTTGTGCTCCACCTTCTACCTCAGCAATAATGCCATGTATGATTTCCATATCAAGTAAATCTTTAGCTGTCATTTTCATGGTATTTGCTGCTTCTTTTGCTTTTGTTGCATCCTTCATTAGAATTGATGCAAAACCTTCTGGGGTTATTACAGAATAAACAGCATTCTCTAGTAGATATAATTTATCACCAACACCAATACCTAATGCACCACCACTGCCGCCTTCACCTATGATAAAGTTCAGTATTGGAACTTCCAGTGTAGATAGTTCCTTTAAGTTTGTAGCAATGGCTTCACCAATACCACGTTGTTCAGAACCAAGGCCAGGGAATGCTCCAGGTGTATCAATAAAGGTGATTATTGGACGATTGAATCTTTCTGCTTGCTTTGCAAGTCTCAATGCTTTTCTATAACCTTCAGGATGGCTCATTCCATAATTAACATCAATGTTTTCTTTTAGATTTGAACCTTTAACGTTTCCAATTATGGTGACGGCTCTGCCGTCAATAATGCCAATACCACCCAGCATTGAATGATCATCACCAAATAATCTGTCACCACATAATGGCATGAATTCGTCACAAATTAAATCAATGTATTCCTTTACACCTGGACGATTTAATCTTCTTGATAATTGAACACATTCCCATGCAGTTTTATCTTTTTTATTGGATTTTATATCAGTGTATTTATCAATTCTATCAAGCCTTTCTTCCATGTCTTTTAGTCTAATATCTTGCATAATTTATCCTTTGTGCGTTTTTATCAAAAAGTTAAGAGTGCTTGCTAGATTTTTTCGATCAACAATTGCATCAATAAAACCATGATCTTTTTGAAATTCAGCTGTTTGGAAACCTTCTGGTAATTTTGCACCAATGGTTCCTTGTATAACACGGGGTCCTGCAAAACCAATTAAAGCTCCACTTTCAGAAATAATTACATCACCAAGCATTGCAAAAGAAGCTGTTACTCCTCCTGTAGTTGGATGAGTTAAAACAATAAATAAGGGAACTTTACATTTGCTCATTAGAGAAGCTGCTGCACTTGTTTTAACCATCTGCATTAAGGAAAAAATTCCTTCCTGCATTCTAGCTCCACCACTTGCAGTACATATTATTACAGGTCTGTTTGAAAGTGCACCTTCCAGCATTGTTTCAGTGAGTTTCTCTCCTACAAGAGCACCCATGGAGCCACCCATGAAATCAAATGACATTACACCTAGCAATGCATCCTCTCCTTTGATTTTGCACTCTCCTACGATTACAGCTTCCTCAAGAGATGATTTAGCTCTTTGCTGTTCAAGTTTTTTCTCATATCCTTCCATATTCAATAAGTTTGAGGTCTTTAGGGTTGTGAATAATTCTGAAAAGCTTCCTTCATCACAAATTAAATTGATTCTTTCATGTGATTTAAGCCGAAAATGATAATTGCAAGATGGACATACTTTAAAGTTTTGATCTAGCTTTTCTTCATCAATTTCTCTATGACATGATGGGCATTGAATTATCATATTATTTCCTTTTCTATCTTTTTATAGAGTGAGGTATCGTATTTACCAGATCTAAACTTATTATTGTTTAGAATATTGATGCTCTGTTGCATGTTGGTTTTGATACCTTCTATTTCTAGTTCTTTAAGACTTACAATCATTCTATCTATGCATTCAAGCCTTGTAGGAGCACTTACTATTAGCTTTAGAAGCATGGAATCATAGAAAGGTGATACATTAAATCCTGTATAGAGGTGAGTATCACATCGTACAAAGGGTCCAAGTGGAGGGTTGAATTTTGTAATCTTTCCACAGGAAAGAGCATTGATTCTAACTTCCATTGAATGTCCACTCAATGTTGGATTTGTTTCCAGTAAGGATGATGGTATATCAAATGCGATCTTGATCATTTCCACTATTAAATCCATAGATGAAACCATTTCAGATACAGGATGTTCAACCTGTATTCTTGCATTTACTTCCATGAAGCAACAAAGATTATCTTCCAATAGAAACTCAATTGTTCCTGCACCTTTATAGTGTATTTCTTTAAAAAGTTTAATTGATGCTGTTTTTAGTTGATCTCTGAGTTTTTCATCAACTACGGTAGAAGGTGATTCTTCAATTAATTTCTGATGATTTTTTTGGACTGTGCAGTCTCTATCACCTAAGAATATTACATGATCCTTTCCATCGGAAAGAAGCTGTATTTCAATATGACGAGGATGAGTCAAGAACCTTTCTATATGAATTGTATCGTTGCCAAAGAATTGTTTTGCTTCACTTTTAGCAAGATTGAAGTTGGATTCAAGTTCTTCTTCCTTATTAACAATTCTCATTCCTTTGCCACCACCACCAAATGCTGCTTTCAAAATAACAGGATAACCAATACGATTGGCTTCACTTTTTAAATGTTTAATATTTTTTATTGGTTCAAAACCACCCGGAGTTACAGGAATACCTGCCTTCTGTGCCAATATTCTTGCTTGGATTTTATCGCCTAAAAGAGCAATTGTTGAAGAGGATGGTCCAATAAAAATCAAACCACTATCTTCAACTTCCTTTGCAAAAGCATCATTCTCACTTAGAAATCCAACACCAGGATGTATTGCTTTGCAGTGTGTATTTAATGCAGCTGTAATTATGTTTCGAGTATTAAGGTAGCTTTCACTGCTTTTAGGTGGACCTATACAAATAGATTCATTTGCCATCTTTACCCAAAGACCATCTTTATCGGCAGTGGAGTATACAGCAACTGATTTCATATTAAGCGTTTTTAAGGCTCTTATGATTCTAACAGCTATTTCTCCACGGTTTGCTATTAATACTTTATCCATTATGATGATATCCTAAATATTGGTTGACCAAATTCTACAAGTTCTCCTTGCGGGGCAAGGATTTCTTCAATTATACAATCTTCTTCAGCAGTCAATTCATTCATCATTTTCATAGCTTCTAATATACAAAGAGTGTCACCTTTTTTAACTGAATCACCAGCCTTAACAAATGCTGGAGAATCAGGGGAAGGAGAGCAAAAGAATGTACCAACAAGTGGTGCATCAATTGTTTTTGTGCATTGTATTGGGTCTTCTTTATTTAATTTATTTGTACTCGATTGAGCTTTTTCTTTAACAATAGGTTGCTGCACATGTGTAATGGAATTGGCCTCAGTGGATGGATAGCTAGCATATCTTTTGCAGATAACATGTAACTCTTTATAGGTAACATCTAATTCTGAGAGTGAACTCTCTTCAAATTTATCAATAATACCATCTATTGTAATGTCTTTCATTTCATATCCTCTTATTGTCTGCTGTTTGTATGTAGCAGTAATAATATATTTCTATTAAATACACTTTTATTAAATATGTCAATATTGACATTTTCTTATATTTTGTAATAATAGTTAATAACGGGAGGGATTATGGTTAATCTCACATCTATTAAGATTTCTCATACAGGATCTTTTTTACCGGGCAATCCGGTAACTAATGATGATTTAAGAGAAATCGTTGATACCAGTGATGAATGGATATATTCACATACAGGTATCAAAGAAAGACATTTTGTTAATGACGAACAATGCAGTGATCTCGCAATCAAAGCAATTGAAAATATGAATTGCAACATCGATGATGTTGATGGAATAATAGTTGCAACAGCAACACCTGATTTTAATGGATTCCCTTCAACGGCATGCATTATAAGTGAAAAGTTAAATTTAACATCCGTAAACACTGCTTTTGATATGAGTGCAGGATGTACTGGTTTTATATATGCCCTAGAAACCGCTAAAGCATTAATTGTAAGTGGTTCATGTAAAAAGATAATTGTAGTAGGAGCGGAAGTTGTTTCCAAGGTTATAGATTTTAAAGATAGAAATACATGTGTTCTCTTTGGAGATGGTGCCGGTTGTGCCTTGGTTGAAGAAGGCGATTGGGTTGTAAATAGCTATCTTGGTTGTGAAAATGATGGATCTGATAAATTATATATATCAAAAAATAATCATATTCACATGGAAGGTCAGGCTGTTTATAAATTTGCAGTTAAATCTATTGTTGATACAATTGAAAAGATCTGTAAAAAAAACAATCTTTCCTTAGATGATATTGATTGCATAGTTCCTCATCAAGCAAATAGTAAAATAATAAAAGCAGCTGCCTCTCGATTAAAGATGGATTCTTCAAAATTCTTCTTAAATTTGGAGCGAACAGCAAACACAAGTGCTGCATCTATTCCAATTGCATTGGATGAACTAAACAAAGCTAACAAACTCAAAGATGGCGATAACGTCATTTTTGTAGGGTTTGGAGCAGGTCTTACCTATGGAGGAAATTATATAAAATGGAAAAATTAATTGTATGCTTTCCCGGTCAAGGTGCTCAGAAGCCCAAAATGGCATTAGATTTATATAATCATTCAAGTAAGGTTAAGGCTTTATTTGAAAAGGCAAGTGATTTAACTCATCTAGATTTAAAGAAAATCTTAGAAGAAGCTGATTCGAATGAATTATCAAAAACAGTTATTGCTCAAGCAACAATTGTTTTAGCTGAAATGAGTTCATTAACAGTTTTAAAAGAACAAGGATTTGTTGTCTCCTGTACTGCAGGATTCTCTCTCGGAGAACTCTGTGCATACCATGCAGCAGGTGTAATTGGTGAAGATGATATCTTTAAGATTGTCAAACTTAGAGGAACACTAATGGAAAAAGCTGCTAATCAAGTGCAGAAAGATCCATTATCAATGGCAGCCGTTGTTGGTTGCAATAGAGATTTGGTTGATAGGTTATTGAGTGAAAATTCATATAATAATCTGCATGTTGCAAATGATAATAGTTCAAAGCAGGTTGTCCTTTCCGGATTTGAAGGTGAGATTGATTCAATCACACCTTTACTGAAAGAAAGTGGAGCAAGAAGAGTTATAAAACTTAGAGTTGAAAGTGCCTTTCATTCTCCATTTATGAAATTGGCTGAAGATGAATTTAGAGAGGAACTTAAAGCCTTTAAATTTGAAAATCCTTTAATTCCTCTTTATTGCAATGTAACAGGAAAAATTGAGAATGATAAAAATATTATAAAAGATCTTGCTGCAAAGCAAATAACACATGGTGTTAAATGGCTTTCAATCATGAATGATATCAATAAAAAAGATATGAATATTAGAATTGTTGAAGCTGGTCCTGGAAAGGTCTTATCTGGATTATTTAAAACCGAAAACATGGTTTGTAGTCCTTGTGGAACAATTGATCAAATATTGGAATTGAGGAAATAAATATTATGGATAAACGTAACGCAATTATTACAGGTGGTTCTAGAGGAATAGGCCTTGCAATCATCAAAAGTCTTTTAGCTGGAAACTATGAAATTTGGTATTTAAGTAGATCTGAAATTAAAGAAGATTTAGGTAATATGGTTCATCACCTTGTATGTGATGTAAGTGATAAGTTAAATCTTGTTGATGCTCTTAAAACAGCAGTAAAAGAAGCAGTTACTGTTAATGTTCTTATTAATAATGCCGGAATAACCCGTGATGGTCTTATCATGAGAATGAGTGATGAGAACTTTGAAGATGTAATAAATGTTAATTTAGTATCAACCTTTATCACCTGCAGAACCTTATCTAGAACCTTCTTGAAGCAAAAATATGGTTCAATTATAAATATTTCAAGTGTTGTAGGTGTTGTAGGAAATGCAGGTCAAGCAAACTATGCAGCTTCCAAAGCTGGTGTTATTGGACTTTCAAAATCACTTGCAAAGGAATTTGCATCACGTGGTGTTAGGGTCAACTGTGTTGCCCCTGGTTTTATTGAAACCAGCATGACAGAAAAATTGAACGATTCTCAAAAAGAGTTGATTGTAAATCAAATTCCTCTTAATAAATTGGGAACACCCGAAATGGTTGCAGATTGTGTTAAATTTTTAGCATCAGATGCATCGAGTTATATAACCGGTCAAGTAATATGTGTTGACGGTGGAATGGTAATTTAGGAGAAAAACATGTCAAATAGAGTTGTAATAACAGGTATGGGTACCATAAATCCAATAGGAAAAAGAGTTGATGAATTTTATAAAAACATCAGAGCAGGAAAATGTGGAATTGGCAGTATATCCTTATTTGATCCAACAGAATATCCTGTAAAAATAGCTGGAGAGGTCAAAGACTTTGATCCATCTGATTTATTATCAAAAAAACAAGTTAGATCTATGGCACGTTTCTCACAATTTGCTACATACGCAGCAATCCAAGCTATGGAAATGGCAGGATTCAACACTGAAGATGGTGTTCCTGATGATGTAGAAGCAGGTGTTTATATTGGTAATGGTATTGGTGGATTTGAAATTGCAGAGAATAACCTTGAAAAGTTATTTGAAAGAGGACCTAGAGCAATATCACCTTTGACAATTCCTCTTTTAATAGGAAATGAAGCAGCAGCAAATGTTGCATTAATATATAAAGTACATGGTCCATGTCTTACAATTCAAACAGCATGTGCATCAGGTACTGATGCAATAGGAACAGCTTTCACAGCCGTCAAATCTGGCTTGATAGATATGGCTATAACTGGTGGTACAGAAGGTGCAATCTCACAGCTATCAGTTGGAGGATTTGCTAGACTTCATGCACTAAGTGCATCTCATAATGATGATCCTCAACATGCCTGTTGTCCATTTGATAAGAATCGCGATGGATTTACAATTGGTGAGGGTGCTGGAATGCTAGTTCTTGAATCACTTGAAAGTGCTAAAAAACGTGGTGCTAAAATTGTTGGTGAGATTGTAGGTTATGGTGCATCCTGTGATGCTTTTCATATCACAGCTCCAGAGCCAAGTGGTGTGGGTGCTGCAAGAGCAATGGAAAAAGCAATCAAGATGGCAGGAATTGAAAAATCCGATATTGATTATATCAATGCACATGGTACAAGTACTGCAGCAAATGATGTTATGGAAACCAATGCAATCAAGCTTGTATTTGGTGATTTAGCAAAGAAACTTAAAGTATCATCAACCAAGGGAATGACAAGTCACTTGGTAGGTGCTGCAGGTGCTGTTGAATCAATAGTCTGTGTTGAATCAATTAACCAAGGATATTATCCTGCAACAATAAATTACAATACACCCGATGAAGCATGCGATTTAGATTACATCCCAAATAAGGGTATAGAAGCTCCCATGAAGTATGCACTAAATGAATCTTTAGGATTTGGTGGACATAATGGTGTGTTGATATTTAAGAAATACGAGGACTAGAAAAATGAAAGATTTAGAAATTAAGGATGTATTATTACATAGAAAACCGTTTTTGTTTGTAGATTCAATTGAAGAGGCAGATGAAAAACATACCATTGGTAAATATACTTACAAAGAGGATGAATTCTTCTTCAAAGGGCACTTTCCCTCTCATCCTGTAGTACCTGGTGTACTTTTAATTGAGTTGATGGCACAAGTTGGTGGAGCCGGTTGTGCATATGCTGATATAACGGAACCTGGACTATTTGTTCTTGGATCAGTTGAAAAGGCTAAGTTCAAAAAGGAAGTTCGTCCTTTGGATACTTGCACAGTAGATGTTGAAAATTTAAGAGTATCTACAAGATTAATTAAGCAAAAAGGAACGGTCTATGTAGATGGTGAGGTTGCAGCAACGGCAACTTGGCTATGTATAAGGGTAGATCAGGAGATATAATATGGTAGTACAAGAAAAAATATTAAGAAATGTATGTCTAACAGCTCATCCAACCGGATGCAGAGAATATGTTGAAAATGAAATAAAATTTGTAGAAGATACAATGAATAATAGCTCTGATAGATATCCCCTTCTTGATACAAAACCTTTAAATGTTTTGATTCTTGGGTGTTCTACCGGTTATGGTCTTTCTTCAAGAATTGTAACAGGTATTGGGCAGAAGGCTAAAACTCTTGGTGTTTGTTATGAAAGAACCCCTAGCAATAAACCAGCAACTCCTGGTTGGTACAACACAAAGGTATTTGAAGAAGAAGCAGAAAAACGAGGTATCTATGCAAAAACCATCAATGGAGATGCCTTTAGTGATGGTGTTAAAAAGGAAGTATGTGATTTAATTAAGAAGGATTTAGGAAAGATTGACCTTGTAATATACAGCTTGGCATCTCCTGTTCGAAGTGATCCTAAGACCGGAATAATGTACAAATCAGTGTTGAAACCAATAGGAAAAACTTATTCAGAATTAAGTGTTAATACAAAAACTAAGATTCTTGAGAAAGCTATTTTCGAACCTGCAACTGAAGAGCAAGTGGAAGCTACTCGTAAGGTTATGGGTGGTGAAGACTGGAAACTTTGGATGGACTATCTAATTGAAAATGATGTTGTAAGTGATGGCTTTCAAACTGTTGCTTATTCATATATAGGCCCTAAAATTACATACCCAATCTACAGAGAGGGTACAATTGGTAAGGCAAAAGAAGATTTGGAGAGTTCAGTAAATTATATAAATTCTCTAATATCAAAAAAGGGTGGTAAGGCATTTATTTCAGTAAATAAAGCTTTGGTTACCCGTGCAAGTGCAGTTATTCCTGTGGTTCCTCTTTATACCGCCATTCTTTATAAGGTGATGGAAGATAAAGGAATTCATGAAGGCTGCATTGAGCAAATGTATCGACTTTACAGTTCAAAACTACCAAAACAGGAAACAGACAATGAAGGCAGAATTCGCCTTGATGACTGGGAAATGAAAGAGGATGTTCAAAAGGCTGTAGAGGAGATTTGGAAGACTCTTAATGAAGGGGAGGAATTGGTTCAAGGAGATTTAGATCTCTTTAGAAGTGATTACTCTCATCTTCATGGCTTTGGCTACAAAAATATCGATTATTCAAAAGACGTGGATCTAGAAAGACCTTAAATCTATAAAAATTAACTATTTTTAGGTGTGTTGACGCATTGGAAATTTTAGTGAAAAAAATCTTTTAAGTAAATTAGGGATTGTTTCAAGCAAAGAGTGAAACAATCCCTTTTTCTAGTTAATACAATAATCTTATTATTATAGTCGTTAGGAGAAAAATAAAGTTTAATTAAGGTTTTTACTTAAAGGCTCAATTGCATCTTGGTTTATGGAATCAGTTAATATTCCACCGTTTGAAATAAGAACTTTCATTCTTGGCTCCAACACCACTGTATGTGGTTCTTCTTTATTATTAAATTTCATTCTATCAACTAAAAGTCTTGCAGCATTAACACCGATTAAATTTAAAGGCTGTGACATTGCATAATGACAGTGAGTCAACAAAGCAGCATAAGGAAGAAAATCGTAACTAGCAAAAACAATGTTTTTCCTTTTTTCATAGGAAACTTGTCCTTTTAGGTAAGACGTAACTCCAACATGCACCATATCATTTTCAATTACAAATGCATCAGGTCTATTTGGTTTATTAATAATTTTGCTCATTATTTCAAAACCATCACTTTGAGTTAAACCATCAAGACAAATGAATTCATCATCCATTTCTAGATTTGAATCAGTCATTGCTTTGCAGAAGCCCTCTAGTCTTTGTCTGGCATTGTTAACATTATAAACACCACCTAGAAAACCAATTTTAGTATATCCTTCATCTATTAGGGCTTTCGTTAGATCATAAGAGCCTTTAAAATTGTCATTCAATACCATGTCACAATTAATTGAAGAGGCAAAACGGTCAACAAGAACAGTTGGAACACCATCAAGCATTAAAGAGGAAAGGTGCTCACAATTGTCTCGTGCAGGAATAAGGATTATTCCATCAACTTTTCTATCTAAAAGCATTTTATATTTATTCTTTTCTTCTGTAATATTATTCTCTGAAAAACAGAAAATAATATTATAGCCATAAGAAGATAATTCTTGTTCTAATTTTTGGAAAATTTGGGTGAAGAAATTATTATTTATTTCAGGGGCTAAGACTCCAACATACTTGGTGTTATTGGTCTTTAAAGATCTGGCTATAAGATTTCTTTTGTAATTAAGTTTCAATATAGCCGCATCAACTTTTTTCGAAGTCTTTGAATTCACATTACCAAGGCTATTTACAACTCGTGATACAGTTGCAATTGATACCCCCGCTTCTTTAGCGACATCCTTGATTGTAGGGTTAGTAGTACTCATTCAAACCTCCGTTTATAATGTACTCAAATTTATAAAAATAATTAGCAAATATCAAGAGTTCTGAAAACACTTGACCTATAGATAGATTTTCTAGTTAATGTTTTTGTGAGTAAATATATAATCAAAAAATGGATCATTTCAAGGGATATACTACAATAAAATTATACAAAAGACGACCTTATTGTACCAAAATTTTTTAAAATAAAATGGCGATTTAAAGAAAATATTTAAACAAGATTTATAAATAATCTATAAAAACTAGAGGTCTTTTCATCTTTTATTAAGCTACAACCGTTAATATGAAACAAATTCAATATAAAACATCTGTGAAATTACAACGTGTATGTTTTTCAAGTATAAATCTAGAAACAGTTTAATATTAAATCAAATGAGAGCACTCTCTACGGTGAAATAACCTTTCTATTGTTTAAAATGAAATGGTTCATTTGAGTGGTCTTTAAATTTATCTTAAATATGTAAAAAGTATGTAAATGTAAAACTTTGAATTAACTGCTTGCTGTGTAGGAAAGGTTTATATCAAAAACATGTTGTACTCACAACAACAATGCTTCTATAAAAAAGAAAGAGTGTTTGGAGGCTCTTTTTACATCTTAGATGAAATTCAACAATTTCCCATTAACACCGTAATAGCACAGAGAATCTTTCTATTTTTTTTAATTGCTTTATATTAATAAAAGTCTACAAGGAAATTTAGGATTTGAGCCATTGAAAGATTATATTACAAATCTTCCTCAAAATCTCGTGAATCATCTAAAAATCCCTGTAGACTTTATCGCGAAATATAGTTACTTCTTAAATCAATAATTGTTATTAATCCATTTTAGCATTTTTTCTCATATCAAAGTATACAGCACCGATGATGATGAAACCTTTTACAAGTTGTTGGAAATATGAATCAATTCCCAAGAAAGACATACCATAGTTTATAAGACCCATTGTAAATACACCAACTATTATTCCTGAAACTTTACCTACACCACCCGTTTGAGATACACCACCAACAGTAACAGCTGCGATAGCATCTAATTCCATGCCGTTTGCTGTAAGACTGTTTGCAAGTCCAAGTCTTGAAGCTAAAAGTGCTCCACCACATCCATATAGTACACCTGCAATAGCATATACACTAACCAAGCCAAGTTTAACATTAATACCTGAAACTAAAGCTGCTTGTTTATTTCCACCTATAGCATAATAGTTTGAGCCTAGCCTTGTATGCCTCAGTAACAAATATATAAAGAACGTGGCTATGGCAACATATATTATCAAGTTAGGTATAGGGCCAACACTTCCTTGAGAGATGTTTTTAAAATTCTGATTTAAAGAACCAACAACTGCAGCTCGTGTATATATTAACTGAAGTCCCTTTGCAATGGACATTGAACCCAAGGTTGCAATAAAGGGAGGAATATTACCATAAGCTACTAATATACCATTAAATGTTCCAAACAAACCACCAACTACCAAAGCGGCTAGAATTGGAACAATAAGAGGGAAAGAGTGGCCTGCATATATAGCAGAGGTATAAGCTGGATTCTGAGCAAACGATGCTGCAACAGAAGCTGTAAGACAAACGACATAACCAATTGAGAGGTCAATACCCCAAGTTATGATAATCATACCAACGCCTAATGCTGCAAAGGATCTAACACTTTCTGCAATTAGTAGGTTTCTAACACTATTCCATTTTAAAATTGAGCCTTGAGTTAAAACTGATAAGACAAAGAGTAGTCCAACAAAAGTTAACCAAGTAGTATACTGGCTAAGTATTTCTTTTAGCGATTTATTATTAATCTTTTTAAATTCCATTTTATTTTCCCTTATTAACTATAAGAACTTAGCAGCTAATTGCATAACATTTTCTTGATTGATATCTTTATTTTCTAAGATGCCTGCATTTTTACCTGCACACATTACCATTATTCTATCACTCATCCCAATTAGTTCTGGCATTTCACTTGATACCATGATAATAGCCTTTCCTTGTTTAACAAGTTCAGCCATTAGCATATAAATTTCATATTTGGCCCCAACATCAATTCCTCTTGTTGGTTCATCCATAATCAAAATTTCTGGTAGTGTCATTAGCCATCTACTTACAATTACTTTCTGTTGATTTCCACCTGATAAATTTCTTATCGTGGTTTCCATAGTTGGCGTTTTAGTCCTGAGATCATCATTGTATTGTTTTGCTTTTTTTCTTAATTCTTCATGCTTTAAAAAACCCATTTTATTTTTATATTTTTTTAAACTTGCTATTGTTGTATTGGCTGTAATATCTAGTAAAGGAATTATTCCACTACTTCGTCTATCTTCAGTTATAAATCCGATACCAGCATCAATAGATTTTCCAGGTGTTGTTTTTTCAAATAACTTTCCATGTACTTCAACGGTTCCACTAGCAATTTTTCTTAGTCCAAAAATGGATTCTACAAGTTCGGTTCTTTGAGCACCAACAAGTCCTCCAAATCCTAAAATTTCTCCCCTTCTCAGTTGAAAGCTTATATCTTTAAAAGAACGGTCACTTGAGGAAGTGAGATTATCTACTTTAAGACAAACTTCACCAATTTTGGATTCTCTTGGTGGATATCGCTGGGTCAATTCTCTTCCTACCATTAGGGAAACTAACTGGTCTCTATCAAGGTCACAACAAGGATAGGTGCCAATTGAATGACCATCTCTCATTACTGTTATTTCATCTGCAATTTCAAAAATTTCTTCCATTTTATGGGATATATAGATGATTGCTACATTCTTTTCTCTAAGGCTTCTTATGATTTTAAATAGATGTTCAACTTCATTTGAAGTAAGACTACTTGAAGGTTCATCCATAACAACAATTGATGCATTATATGATACGGCTTTGGCTATTTCACACCCTTGTTGTTGAGAAATAGATAAAGAGGTCATTTTTGAATTCGGATTAAAATTAAATTCTACCTTTTTTAGTACATCTTTAGACTCTTTAACCATTTTTTCATGATCTATAAGACGGAATTTATTTAAGGGTTCTCTTCCGAGCCAAAGATTTTGTGACACTGTACGCTCAGGAATATTAAATAATTCTTGATGAATCATGGAAACACCATTTTCTAAGGCATCTTTTGAATTCATAAAATGAATTTCTTTACCATGAATTTTTATAATTCCTTCATCTTTTTTATACATTCCAAACAGACATTTCATTAAAGTACTTTTTCCTGCTCCATTCTCACCCATTAAGGCATGAACGGTACCAGGTCTAACTTTTAAGGAAACCTTGTCCAGTGCTTTTACTCCAGGGAAAACTTTTACAAGATTTTCCATCTCGAGAGCAAATTTCTCCTCCATTTTTGACCTCCATCAAATTAAAGACTATTCTCTTTTTTAAATATCCTGCCGGAATTACCCGACAAGATATAAAGGATTGCAACTATTACATGAAGTCTTTGTAATTTTCTCTAGTTACAGGTTTGAAAGGAACTAGGTAACATTGGCCAATAATAGCAGGGTCATTCGCAGGAACTTCATCAATTGTTTTTGTTGATGGAGCAATTCCAGCAGCTGTCATGCCATAAGCAGTTTCACCTTTAGCCAAAGCAGCTATTAATTCAAAAGCTGTTGAACTTTGTCCAATTGCATCCTGTAGTACTGTTGCATAAAGTTTGAATTCACTCATGGAGTTCAATGCATCAGCTGTAGCATCAATACCAATTACAGGAACTGTAAGGATTGTGCCATCATCATGGTTGTCTTTAGTCATACCATTGGTGATCAATGATTCTACTGCACCTAAAGCCATACCATCATTTTGAGCTATAACAATATTGAATTTACCATAATGAGCAGCAATCCATGTATCCATCTTTTCTTGAGCTTGGTCTGGAGTCCAGTTAGCAGTATCTTTTGCAACAAAGTTAACTGTATAACCTAAATTTTCACATTCATTAATAAAGCCAGATTCACGAGCTATTTGAGCTGGATGACCTAACTGACCTTCAATATAGATACAGTTGAGTACTTTACCAGGAGCTTTTTTGGGATTTGCAGTGAAATATTCATCTACAATCTGAGCTTGGTATTGTCCAGCTACTGATTCTGGAGAAGAAGAATAATAGAAATCTTTATCTACTTTCAAAGCATCAACTGAAGGTTGAATATTTGAGAATGCAGCACCACCACCAGCAGCAAGAATTTGCTTAGCCATCTGCTCAGTTACACTGGTATCTTGTGGGATAATAACAAAGTATTTATAACCACGAGTTATTAAAGTGTTTAATTGATCAAGTTGACGAGCAACATCACTTTGTGCATCTTGTAGGTCAAGATCGATTCCAGCTTCATCAGCTAGAACTACTAGGTTGTCTGCATAATCCTTAACAAATTGTTCATTAAGATTACGAATTAAAGCACCAACTTTAACTTTTCCACCATCTTCGTTTTGTCCTTGAGCAAATAGAGCTGGAGCAACAATTGCTAAAACCAACATTATTGCTATTAATTTTTTTTTCATATTTTTCTCCTTTTTGTAATGAAAAGTTATTCCGAATTAGAATATATACTAAGAATTGCACCCTTTTTTTGATTTGTCAATGAATTTCTGTAAACGTTTACATATTTATATTTTTGTTTCCTTTTAACATTAAAACTACTTTACAAATGTTTTAATATCCATTTGTTGATTATTTTTATTTTTATCTTGGGTTAAATTCTTTAACCAATAAATCTTTATAAATATTTTTCAAATCCTCATCTGATACAGGATTTTTACTCATTCCTTTGATTTGATATATAATATTTCCAAGTGCAGTTGCTTCTACTGGTCCTGTTTTTACGGGCTTTGCAATTTCTTCAGCGGTGAGTTTATTTAGGATATCATTTTGACATCCACCTCCAAGAATTTGGAGACCATCAATTTTTATATCAGTGAGCATTTGTATTTCAAGTAAGGCATTATGGTATGATTTTGCAAGTCCCCTGTATATTGCAACAAGATATTCTCCAATTGAGAGAGGTGGAGCAAATCCGTTATCTGTTAAATAATTGTATACTCTTTCTTTCATGGAGTTTTCAGGACTGTTTGGTGATACGAACAGAGGACACAGAGGATCTATGTAGCCTTTGTAAGATAAACTTTCATTTGTTTGAAAATCAATTTCTTTCCAATTTAGTTTATTACCTTTTCCAAAATGACTTTCAAGGCATTGGTTGCTTATCCAAAGTCCCATGATATTTTTTACCAAGGTAATTTGACCATCTCCACCTGTTTCATTTGTAAAACCTTTATTCAATGCTTGCTTATCTAGGAGAGGCTTATCAAGATTAATACCAATTAAAGACCAGGTTCCTGAGGAAATATAAGCAGATGATAAAAAAGAAACAGCAGATGCAGTATCATGGGTTGCACAGGCAATAACCTTAACACTTTCCTTTATTCCAAATTCTTTTCTCAAATTTGTTTCTAATGATCCAATAACTGATCCACTATTTACTATTGGAGAAAATATATCTTTTGGAAGATCCAAATCTTCAATAATATCCCATGCCCAATCTTTTGTTTTACAATTGTATAGACCCGTTGTACTGGCGTGGGTTCTTTCATTAACTATTTTACCAGTTAAAAAATAGGCTATTAAATCAGGTACAGATAAATAATTTGAAGCAGCTTTAAAAATTGTTTTATTACTTTTTAATTGAGAATATAGCTGATAAATTGTGTTGTATTCTTGAAAGGCTAGGCCTGTAGTATTAAATAATCTATCTTTTCCAATAAGTGTATTTGCTTCATCAAAGGCCTCTTTTCCTCTCTTGTCTCTATAGTGATAAACTGGTGCTACCAATACTCCATTGGTGTCTAATAGAGCATAATCAACACCCCAACTATCTACTGCAATGGAGACTATTTCATCCCCATACAAAGAAATAGCTTTTTTGATACCGATTTTAATTTCAGAAAATATTTTAATTATATCCCAATATAAGGTTCCAAGTATAATTTCATTTGAGCTGTCAAATCTATGAACAACCTCAATTTTTTCAAGATTGCCCACAACAACTCTTCCACTTGTGGCACCTAAATCTATGGCTATGTGTTTTTCACTCATCTTTTTCTCCTACTAACAACTGGTCCATCATACCAGTATAATTTCTATTGTTTATTACCACCTAAAGGAAATAGATGATATATCTTCATGCTTGTTTTTACAGGGTTTTATTTCGCTATAAGTTTTTTAATCTTCTTTGAAATATTGAAGTACTATCCTTAACTATAATTATATTTAAAATAATAGAAGATGAAAGGACTTTGACTTCCATAATTATAATTTCTCAAGTTTGTTCTAATTTAATTATGACTTTTAATAATTTAGGAACAATTATAGCTAAAATAAAAATTACCAATACTTGTCCATATTTTTCTTGCATTATTAAAAAAGCTATGCAATAATATAAATAAATGTAAACGTTTACATTTATTATAACGCAGGTTTTTTATTAACGCAAGTTTTTAATATAAATAATTGTATCAATGGAATTCAAATTTCAAAAGAGAGATAAATATGGAAAAAATTAAATTTTATGAAGAAAGAAGTCTTGTAGCTTCTTACATGAAAAGACTGTATGATCGCCACCTAACTACCGCTAGTGGTGGAAATATCAGTCTTAGAATCAATGAGGACTTGTTCTGCATTACACCTTCAGCCTTGGATAAAGGAAATCTTACGCCTGAATTAATTGCTGTTGTAAATTTTGATGGAACAAATCTTACTCCGCATTTACCTCTTAGCATTGAAACAGAAATGCATAAGTCAATATTGCTTAGTCGTCCAGATAGAAATGCAGTAGTTCATGCTCATCCAACTTATGCTTGTTCTTTTTCTACAGCCAAAGAATGCACATTAAGTACACGTCTTACAGCAGAAGCTTACTATATCCTAGGAGATCCAGTGACCGTTCCTTACAAACTAATGGGAACACCTGATCTTGCTGCAGAGGTAGCATCTTACATAAAAGATCATGAAGTACTTTTAATGGAGAACCATGGTGCAGTTGCTGTTGGTTATGATTTACTTAGAGCTTTTGATTGTATGGAACTTCTTGAAAGAGCAGCAATGATGAATATCATTACTAAAAATGTTAAAGACTCTAAAGAGCTTAACGATTCACAATTACAAGCTATCATAGATATGAGATAGGAGGAATTTACCATGGCAAAAAATAGATTACTAGGAGATTATCCTGTAATAGGAATTAGAGCTGTTATTGATGCAAGACAGGGTTATTTGAGAGTTAGAGATTCCTTGGAAGATCAAACCATGAATATGGCAAAATCGGCTAAAAAACTATTTGAGGATAACTTAAAATATAGCAATGGCGAGAGTGTTAAGGTAGTAATTTCAGAAACAACAATCGGAAGAGTTCCTGAGGCTGCCCGTTGTGAGGAACAATTTAGAAAAGCCGGAGTTGATATCACCTTATCTGTAACTCCTTGTTGGTGTTATGGCTCTGAAACAATGGATATGAATAGGGAAACCATTAAAGCAGTATGGGGAATGAATGCAACAGAACGCCCAGGTGCTGTTTATCTTGCAGCTGTTCTTGCAGCTCATGCACAAAAAGGTCTTCCTGCCTTTGGTATTTATGGTAAAGATGTTCAAGATGCAGAAGATACTGAAATTCCTCAAGATGTAGAGGATAAATTACTTCGTTTTGCAAGAGCTGCAATTGCTGCAAAAACAATGAAAGGAAAATCCTACCTACAAATTGGTGCTCAATGCATGGGTATAGCTGGATCTGCAATTGATTCAGACTTCTTTGAAGAATACCTCGGCATGAGAGTTGAATCTGTTGATGAAGTAGAAGTAATCCGTCGAATGGACGAAAATATCTACGATAAAGAAGAGTTTAAAAAAGCTCTTAAATGGACTAAAGAATATTGTAAGATTGGCTTCGATAAGAATCCTAAGGAAGTTCAGGCTACTAAAGAAGTAGAAGAAAAAAACTGGGAATTTGTTGTTAAAATGATGTGCATCATCAAAGATTTGATGAATGGAAATGATAATCTTGATGATGATTTACAAGAAGAAAAACTAGGTCATAATGCTATTGCTGCAGGTTTTCAAGGACAGAGACAGTGGACAGATTTTTATCCAAACTGTGATTTTGGAGAGACTTTACTAAATAGTTCATTTGATTGGAATGGTACAAGGGAGCCTTACATTCTTGCTACAGAGAATGATACTCTAAACGCTGTTGGAATGTTGTTTTTAAAGCTTCTAACCAATAAAGCTCAAATGTTCAGTGATGTTAGATCCTATTGGTCTCCTGAAGCTGTTAAAAAAGCTACAGGTTATGATTTAGAGGGAAAAGCTAAAGAGAGTGATGGCTTTATTCACTTAATAAACTCTGGAGCTACATGTCTTGATGCCATTGGTAGTTGTAAAGATGATGATGGTGAGGCACTTATAAAACCTTGGTATGATGTAACTGAAAAAGAGCAAAAAGAACTATTAGATCAAACAACATGGTGTGCTGCTGATAATGGTTACTTTAGAGGTGGTGGTTTTTCTGCAAAGTTCTTAACTAAAGCTCAAATGCCAGCTACCATGATAAGAGTTAACCTTATTAAAGGCTTAGGTCCTGTTTTACAGATTGCTGAAGGTTGGACAATCGAACTACCAGATGATGTTTCAGAAAAACTTTGGAAAAGAACAGATTATACTTGGCCTTGTACTTGGTTTGCTCCTCGTTGCAATGGTACAGAGGGACCTTTTAAATCTGCATATGATGTAATGAATAATTGGGGTGCCAATCATGGTGCTATTAGTCATGGTCATGTTGGTGCTGATTTAATCACCCTTTGTTCTATGTTGAGAATTCCTGTTTGCATGCATAATGTTGATTGTAATGATGTTTTCCGTCCTGCAGCTTGGAACGCTTTTGGTATGGATAAAGAAGGACAGGATTATAGAGCTTGTGAAGTATATGGTCCCCTTTATAAATAGGTATTCTTCTATTTATTAAAATATTTTACTTTTATAAATCGGTATTGGAGAAATCTGATGCTGATTTTTTATTGATTACGTTTACAATTTTTGATTAAATGAAGTTGATTTGTTTGGGCCTAAAGAATAATTGATCTAATATAAAGCAGTGTAATAATATTTGCAGGGGACCATAATTCAACTAATATTAATTAAATATTGGATCTTGGGGATAATTTGAAAGAATCTTAAGTTACAACATTCTAATCGTGTTATTTATAAAAAGTATAATTGTGGTAAAGAACAACGAGTATATATTCGATTAAACTGGTTGTTTTACCTAAATAATCGAACAGAAGTTGCTATAAAGTATGTGTGTTGATGTACTGTATTCGATTAATATGTTCATATTACCTAAATAACTGAATAGGAAGTGTAGTGATGAAAATTAAAAGAGATTTATATCTTAAAAGTTAAAGCAAGGTGAGCAAAACGGTTTAATAAAAGTTATAACTGGTGTTCATAGGGTAGGAAAGTCATATCTACTATTTAATTTATTTTTTAACTATCTATTAACCAAAGGGATAAAAGATGAAAATATTATCAAAATACAATTTGATAATATAAAATTTATTGATTTAAGGAATCCTAAAAAACTTTATGAATATATATCTTCAAAAATTGTAAATAAAGATATACATTACATTTTGCTTGATGAAATCCAATTTGTAGATGGTTTTTCTGATCTATTAAATGGTCTTCTATATATAAAAAATGTCGATATATATGTTACTGGGATCAATTCAAAATTATTATCGTCTGACATATTGACTGAATTTCGAGGACGAGCTTAGAATATATCCGTTATCCTTTCCAGAACTTTTCTCTGTATATAATGGAACCTTTGAAGAAGCTTTAGATGAGTATATGATTTATGGAGGCCTTCCAAGAATTATATCCATGAAAAGTGATGAACAAAAGTCAAAGTATCTTACTAATCTTTTTAAAGAACAGACCTAGTTGATATTATAGAGCGAAATAAAATTCGAAATACTAGCAATTTAGAAGAACTTATTAATATTATCTCTTCCTCAATTGGATTGTTGACTAGTCCTAAAAAATTAGAAAATACGTTTAAATCTGTTAAAAAAAGTACGATAACAGATGATACAATTAAATCTTATCTAGAAGCGTTAAAAGATGCTTTTTTGATTGAAGAAGTTATGCAATATGATATAAAAGGTAAGAAATACATTAATACTCCAATGAAATATTATTTTGTTGATGTTGGACTCAGGAATGTAAGACTTAATTTTAGACAAATTGAATAAACTAATTTAATGGAAAAGTTAATTTATAACCAACTTAGGGTACGTGGCTTTAATGTGGATGTTGGAGTTGTTGAAATAAGAGAGTTAAGTTCAGAAAACAAATTACTGAGAAAAAAAATAGAAATAGATTTTATTACTAATAAAGATAGTAAAAAACACTATATTCAGTCTGCATATGCTCTTTCCTCTGAAGAAAAGAAAGAACAAGAAAAAAGACCTTTTAGAAGTGTTAACGATTCTTTTAAAAAAGTAATTGTTTTAGGTAGCCCTATAAACCTTAGAATAGACGAAAATGGAATAGCTATTATTGGAATAAAGGACTTTTTATTAAAAGAAGATGCTTTTGATTTCTAGAAGCCTTTCAGTAAACATTATATATTTCTAATTTCAGATTAAATTCAAGTTTGGTAACACACTTTTGGGATTGAATAAGTCTTATTGGTCTCTTAAACTATTAATTCTAAACTCTATGAACATGGTAGGGGAATGGGGGGCATTTTATTGGCCATTAATAAAAAAAAGGATTGTCACTTCGTTAATAAAATTAACTGGTTGACAATCCTTTTTTGATTACATTTATAATTTTTAATTTGCTGAAGCTAAATTTATATTTTATTTATGATAGAGCTTTTCCTAATGCTATGCATTCATCAAGGTCTTCCAGACTTGGTTCATTATTGCAGATCAAACCATCTTGGACCAATGTTATACCACTATTCTCTAGATCTTCTTGCCAGAGTCTCATCCATTCTCCATCACCCCAATCATATGATCCAAAGAGAGCAATTTTTTTTCCTTTTAAAGAATCTTTAATGCTCTCAATGAATGGTTCAAATTCATCCTGTTCCAATTCTTCTGCACCCATTGCAGGGCAACCTAAGGCAATTGAGTCATGCGATAATACTTCATTAATATTTGCCCTATCGATACTGAAAATATCTTCAGTTTTAGCTCCCATTGCAATTGCTTGGGCCATTTTTTCCGTATTACCACTTTGACTAAAGTAAACTACTGTACAACTCATACTATTTTTTCTCCTTCAAGAATATCGCTAAAAGCAACACCATTGATATATTTATTTATATTTTTTTTTCTGCTTTTTCTATAATTATCAAAGACTATTCTTGTTTTTTCTTTGTTGCTATATACTTTCCAATAGCCAGATAATGAATAATTTTGTGCTTTATTTTTTATAAATCCTTGGATGTCCTCAAGAGGGTACCCAAGAAATATTCCCACTTCATGAGGAAAGGGGATATCGCAATTATTCAATCTTTTTGTAAGTTCGTTTAGCATTGAATCTAAAGGCATTATTGAATAACCATAGCCTTGAAGAAATTCAAACCTATCCTTTGAATAAATATCTTCTTCCAATGCTTTTCTATTGAAAATCAATATTCTTGTATTTAAATGACATTGTCCCATTACTTTTAATTCAAAACCTTTTTCGCGAAACATAAGGATTATTTCTTCACACATTATTTCTTCAATATTTTTTGTAGGAACCATTATTAAAACAGAACTTTTATAGCCTTCGAATAATGGACTTCCATGAAATAGTAAAGTCAAAGCAGTTTTATGACACATATAATCTCCCCTAGTAGATGTTAGCATTATCTAACAACTAATATAATGCATAAATATTATAAAGTCAATAAAAAAAGGTAAAAAATACGTGCCCTAGGGTTTAATCTAGTAAATTTTATAGGTGGGACAATAAGTTGATATAATTAAATAAGTTACCTATTAATAACAAAAAAGATATCTCAAAATTGATGATATTAAATAAGTTAAGGGATTCTTCCTGTTTTCAATTTTAAAGAAAAAAGTTAGAATGAAAGAAAATATTATAGTACTATGCGAGATTCAAAGGTTCTATAAAATGCACAAAAAGCAACATTTTATTGTATAATTGTTGCATCAATATTTATAACGATGTTATTTTGTTGTATTAAGCAGAGGTTTTGTTGTTTTTTTTGGGCAAAACTAGACAGATTTTAAATCTTGGTTATTGTAATAAGATTTAATATGGTACAAAATAGCAATTAATTTGGATTCTTTGTATATAATTTTGGAGAGAGAATAATGGATAATATATTGGACGAGTTCGGTTCTATGGTTTTTGGTGACGATGCTATGAAAGAGAGACTTCCAAAAGAAACCTATCAAGCATTAAAAGAAACAATCAGAAACGGTAAGGACTTAGATTTAAATATAGCAAATGCTGTGGCACATGCTATGAAGCAGTGGGCCATTGAATTGGGTGCCACTCACTACACTCATTGGTTCCAACCACTTACAGGAATTACAGCTGGAAAATACGATTCATTCTTAACTCCATCTAAAAATGGAAAGATGTTTCTATCATTTTCAGGAAAGGAATTAATCAAAGGGGAACCTGATGCATCATCATTCCCTTCCGGCGGATTAAGAGTTACCTTTGAAGCTCGTGGTTATACTGCTTGGGATCCTACAAGCTATGCTTTTGTTAAGGAGAATACTCTTTGCATTCCAACTGCATTCTGCTCTTTTAGTGGAGCTGCTCTTGATAAGAAAACACCTCTTTTAAAATCAATGGAAGTTATTGAAGAACAATCATTAAGAATTTTAAAGATATTTGGACATGATGAAGTAAAGAATGTAATAACCACCGTAGGTCCAGAACAAGAATATTTTCTTGTAGATAGAAATCTTTTCTTGAAGAGAAAGGATTTAAGATATACAGGACGTACTCTAATAGGTGCTCGTCCTCCTAAAGGACAGGAACTAGATGACCATTATTTTGGTAATTTACGTCCACGTGTTAGCGCTTACATGCATGAATTGGATAAAGAACTTTGGAAACTTGGAATATATGCTAAGACAAAGCACAATGAAGCCTCTCCTGCCCAACATGAATTGGCTCCTGTTTATACAACAACAAATGTTGCTTGTGATCACAATCAAATAACAATGGAATTGATGAAGAAGGTTGCTGAAAAGCATAATCTTGCATGTTTATTGCATGAAAAACCTTTTGAAGGTGTAAATGGTTCTGGTAAACATGATAACTGGTCAATATCAACAGATAGCGGATTTAATATATTGGAACCTGGTGAATCACCAAAGAACAATGTTCAATTCTTATTGTTTTTGGTTGCAATTATAAAAGCAGTTGATGAATATCAAGATCTTCTTAGAGCAAGTATTGCTTCTCCTGGAAATGATAATAGATTGGGTGGAGATGAAGCACCACCTGCAATTGTAAGTATATTCTTAGGTGATGAATTAACGCATATTCTTGATGATATTGCGAATGAAAGAAAGAATATTGGTTACACAAAACAATTAATGGAATTAGGGGTTCATGTATTACCAGATATTCCTAAAGATACAACTGATAGAAATAGAACATCACCATTTGCTTTTACAGGTAACAAGTTTGAATTTAGAATGCTTGGCTCTGCTCTCAGTGTTTCAGGCCCAAATACAATTTTAAATACAATTGTAGCCAATTCCTTGAAAGAATTTGCTGATGAACTTGAATCTTCAAAGGATGTAGATCAAGCTCTCAGGGATTTAATCAAGAAAACTTATAAAGAACATTCAAGAATCGTATTTAATGGTAATAACTACTCACAGGAATGGGTAGAGGAAGCACAAAAAAGAGGCTTGTCAAATTTTCCATCTACTGTAGACGCTATTCCAGCCTATGCTACAAGAAAGACAATTGATTTGTTTGAAGAGTTTGAAGTTATGAGCAAGGAAGAGTTAACTTCCAGACATGATATCTTATTTGAAAACTATGAAAAAACAATCAACATTGAAGCCTTAACCTTAATTGATATGATTAGAAAACAGATTATTCCAGCATGCACAAAATATATGGGAGTTCTTTCTAGAGATATTAAGGATAGTGGTGAATATGTGGGTGAGGAATATTTAAAGTCCTCTGTTTTAATGCTTAAGCATATTTCAACTTTGGTTGAAAAGCTACATCTCACTCTAAATCATCTGGATGATGAAACAGCCAGTGCAAAATTGAAATCAACATCGATTGATCGAGCAAGGTACTTCCGTTCTGCAGTTCTTGAAGAAATGAAGAAGGTTAGAGTAATCAGTGATGAACTTGAATTGATGGTTCCATGCGAGTGTTGGCCAATTCCAATTTATGGTGAGTTATTGTATTCAGTTTAATAAATTATTTTTAGTTTAAGTAATTTTAAGCATCCAGGTTAGGGGTAATTTGGATGCTTTCTAATGCCTTCAAAAAAGATATTAAAATATTTAAAATTGAAGGGCTTCTATCTTTTTTTACTATTTTTTTGTAATTTTTTTATATTTAGATATGAGAAGAAATGGTTTAAGAATATAATCCTATTGCTATGGCATATTATAGTGAAAAGATAGTTAATTAAGGTTTTACTGGTAATTTTAGTAAATGCATAATTCTGGTTGCGTCTTTAATTGTTATTGTTTTCCATTTGGATAAAGAGGAAAAATAAATGGTTTATGTGTATTAACACTCAATCTTTATTGACAAAAATGGCAAAGGAATTGAATATAGGACTTATGAAAAATTATTCAGAATGTCCTTTAGCACATAAGTGCGGTGGTTGCCAATTACAGTCTTTATCTTACAAAGAGCAGTTAGATTATAAAACGGATGAAGTATATGATACTTTAGGTTCCTGGAATCAAATTGCACCAATAGTTTCTATGGAACATCCAACAAATTATAGAAATAAAACTCAAGTTGTATTTGATTCTCAGAAAGGTAAGATTGTTAGTGGTATTTATCAGAGTGGTACTCATAGGGTAATTCCAATTAAATCCTGCATGATACAGGATAAAGAATCTGATGAAATACTTCAAACCATAAGACAGCTGATGAAGAAATCTCAATTAGCTCCATATAATGAAGATAATGGTAGAGGAGTTGTTCGTCATGTACTAATACGTAAGGGCACACAAACCCATGAGATTATGGTTGTTCTTGTATGTGGTACACCTATTATTCCAAATCTAAAGAACTTTGTAGCTTTATTAAAGCAATCCAATAAAAACATCAAAACAATTCTTATTAATTATAATGATGAAAGAACCAGCATGGTTTTATCAGATGAACCTGAAGATATATTATATGGTAAGGGATATATCGAAGATACCTTATGTGGAATGACCTTTAGAATTTCTCCTAAATCTTTCTATCAAGTTAATAGCATCCAAGCAGAGAAGATGTATAATATAGCAATGAGCATGGCAAGATTAAAAGAAACAGATGTTGTACTTGATGCATATTGTGGTACAGGAACTATTGGTTTGATTGCTGCTAAGCAGGGTATAAAGTCTCTCATTGGTGTCGAGGTAAATGCACAGGCTATAGAAGATGCAAACCACAATGCTTTTAGAAATGGAATTGAGAATGCTACATTTGTTTGTGAGGATGCATCAACCTACATAGGTAAAATGGTAGATGATAATCAAAAGATAGATGTATTATTTATGGATCCTCCAAGAAGTGGTTCAGATAAGAATTTCTTGAATTCTGTTATGAAACTAGAGCCTGAAACCATCGTTTATATTTCATGCAACATGAATACTTTAGATAGAGACCTTAAGGTTCTTTGTAAAAGTTATGACGTTATTGGAATTCAACCAGTAGATATGTTTCCATACACAACACATATTGAAAATATAGTACTTTTGCAGAGAATAAAAGAGCAATAGGATGATTAATCTTATAGATAAAAAAGAAATACTTAGTAGCACTGAAGATGATAATGAATTTATTCATAATCATCTACGCGAATACAATCGACAGTTCATGGCTGACTTTAAGGACTATAATTATCATATAGAAGAGAAAGGCAAAATTATTGCTGGAATTGTAGCTGAAAGTATCTTTGATTCCTTGGATATTGAATTCCATTTTGTTGATGAAAAACACAGAGATGAGGGACTTGGTACAAAACTTTTAAAGCATGTTGAAGATATTGCAAAAGCGAATAACCTCAAGCGTATTTTGATAAATACATATTCGTTTCAAGCTCCTGAATTTTACAAACAACATGGATATAAAGCAGTTGGAAGTTATAATCCATGCTTTGGTGAATTTGAGCAGTTTTTTTAAAAAAAGGAATTAAACTAAATTTATACCATTGCATTTGATGCAATGATTTCCTAAAATTAATTCAAATGCCACAAATTTGTTTAAAATTAATATATTGACTTTATATGAAAGTTTATGCTAGTTTCTAGCAGTATTTATTAGCTTATTGGTAAATGAAAATGTTGCCTAAGGTAATCCCGCTAACTAGACCTTGCTGTCTGGTTTGGTTGGATTTTTTTTGTTTTATCAAATTATATTGGTAAGATATCAGCAATAATATCATTTGCTAGAACTTTTGCCTTTACCTTAGGCTTCTTGTTAATATTACCGAATTTTATGGGAACAAATGGTGTGTGTTTATCAGCTCCATTGGCTGAGCTTGGAGCCCTTGTTGTAACCGTGATTTTCCTAAATAAATATAAAGATTTTTATCATTATGGCTCTAAAGCTAAACTATCCAAAATTGTAAAATGTTAGAAACAAGTATTATAATAATAGATTAAATAAGAATACCAAAATTATCATCATTGCTTATGTGATATTCTCATGTTTTTTTAGAATTGATAGGATTTAAAGCTATCTTGCAACATTCTACTGTGATATCATTGATTAAGTTATGGGTAAGGAGAGTTCAATGCTATTGGAATGTACTAAAAAACTAGCAGATACAATGAAGGTTGATTTGGTTGAATATGATGAATTGGAATCTAATCCTCTCTTCGATTGGACAGTAACTTTGATAGATAGAGAGGAGAAAAGAGGTGTTTTATTGATGAACAATAAAACAAGGTATCCAATTATTCTATTTGGGTTAAAGAATTCAGATTTTAAGGACTTTGATGAACTTGTATTAAATACAATAAAGCAATCTTTTATAGATAATGAATTTCCCTCAGAGGTTGTTGATAAATATATGAAATGCATGAGTGTTCCAAATTATTCAAAGACTCATGAACGAAGTATTTTAGGTCAAATGTCCAGTATTTATAAATCGATGGGACTATGTGTTGCTGAGTACTTTGAAACAAGTAGTGGATACTCCTTTGGATTATCGGAAATAGCTGGGTGTTATCTTTATAAAGATTCAAAAACAAAAAAGATCTTTACTGGAGTGGAAGCCATGAAGCAAGAGCTAAATTGCAAAGTCAAATAGAATGGCTTGAAGAAGATTATAACAAAAATTAGATATAAGGGGATATTTGAAACCTAATTAATGGTGAATGATATCCTTTTTTTTATTGCAAGCAATTAAGAATATTAAATTCCACAACATTGGGATGAGGTTCACTTATAACGCCAATATAATAATGTTAATTGATTTTATTGTATGATTTTTACTTTACATATATAAATGTAATTTGTTGTTTTTTTATTTATTAAGTTGTAGTCTAAAAATATCGCAATTTATTAGGTCGTAACAACATGCACTTTATAGGTCTTGTTTTCATTATATATATTTTCATAAGTTCCAAAACTCCTCTATCTGCTAAATGTAGAGAGGCACATGGAATTGACTTTGCTAAAACTGTTCTAGGTTATCCAGATTGGGAAAATCTGCGTTATTGGAATAAAACTTTATCTGCTAAAGATCCCTTGCTTTATACAATTCAAATCCAAAATATCATTACAAGTGCCGCAGCAATTGCAATTGATTATTCAGGAACAGAGGGTAGTTTAAGCAATGATTTTTTTTATCT
>CAYWGU010000024.1:0-31471 GCA_964457975.1 uncultured Spirochaetaceae bacterium
GAGCGAAAGGTCTTGGTATGGAAGTACTTCTTGCAATTGGTCGAATTGAAGTTGGTCGAGGGTTTGAAGCAGGAATCTCTATTGTATTCTTAGCTATCATAATTGACCGAATCACTTTCTCCTTTAGTGAAAAAAATCCTAAAGTTGTAAAGACACCAAAAGTAGAGAAGAAAATAAAAGAAGAGAAGAAGATAAAAGAAGAAACTAAATAAATCTTAGTTACATATAGATAGATGCTTTTGCATGGATTGACTTAATTTTCTTATAAATAGGAAAAGTTGAGTTATCATATGCAAGAGCTAATCTATTTTTTTGTTTTGGATGAAAAGAAGCATCTATGTAGCCAAATTTTCAGTATCGATACCTTATTGTAACTTTTTTTTTCACTATGAGGTTTTTGGTTTTTTGAACCCTAATATCTTGTTTGTTCATAATGGGTCAGGATGCTTAGCTGTGATATTATATGTATGTTAAATCCAGTACGCCAGATATTTTCAATGCAGATTCTTTGCTATTTTTATTATTTTATTGTTAAATGAAATAAACTGGTTAATTCTTTATGCATAATATTTAATATATATTTAAGAAGATTTATAGTTTAATCTTTGTTTTTTATATTAGCTATGCTAATCATATTTGTATTTGTATTTATCTACCAGTGGCAGGTAATTTTTTTTACTTTAATTTTAATATTTATTTTCTGAGAGAAAATTTTTAACCGTCTAGTATTTAATAATTAAAATTTTGTATTTAAAAAGTAAGAATACTATGCTATGAGAATTACTAGACAAGATGGAAATTAGTTTATTTGTAAACCTGCTAATAAAAATAAAGAACTGATAGTTTGCAAGAGTAAATGTTAGATATTTAATTTTATGAAAAGCACTTACTTATTCTATTAAACTTCCTAATTGAGACTGTGAGTTAAGCTTTTTCGGTTTGTTAAAATTTGATGATTGTGATATCATTACTAAATAATGTTTTGATATTATCACAATAAATATTATGAGAGGAGATTTATGTTGAATGATGTTATAAATCAATTAATGAGTAGAAGATCTGTTAGGGCATATCAAGATACGAAAATTTCTGAAAAAACACTGAATACAATAAAGGCTGCTATAGTTAGAGCTCCAACTGCCGGAAATATGTGTTTTTATAGTGTCATAATTGTTAAGGATAATTATAAGAAAAAAGCTCTGTCTGTTTTGTGTGATGAGCAACCAATGATTGCCACTGCGCCACTTGTAATGGTATTCCTTGCAGATATTCAAAAGCATTACGATTACATGAAGTTGAGTGAGAGTGATAAGAAAACAGGCATAGATTTTCCCTCTCCTGGACTTGGTGATTTTCATCTAGCCATGCAGGATTCTATAGTTGCAGCCCAAACGGCTGTTGTTGCTGCAGATTCCCTTGGACTTGGATCTGTCTACATTGGTGATATCATTGAAAACTCTGAAAAGGTACAAGAGCTTTTTAATCTTCCCAAATATGCTGTTCCCTCCTGCATGATTATCATGGGATATCCAAAAAATATTGATAAAAATATAAAGCTTGTAGAAAGATGTAAAACTGAATCAATATTCATGGAAGATCGCTATGAAAGAAAAACAAAAAAAATGTTTGATGAAGAGTGGAATAACCCCTTAAATAATGCCCTTAAAAGCCGGAAGGTTGATTTTGATAATCCAACTTATGTAGATCTTTTTTACAAGAAAAAGTTTACAAGTTCCTTCATGAAGGAAATGAACAGAAGTGTGCAGGTCTTTCTTGATAATTGGATGGATAAAAACTAAATCTAATGATTAAGTACATGTATAAAAACTTAAAGACTTTAACTATATTCCAGTTATTCTTTAACTTGATAACATATGCTCTTATAACACCATTTGCTAATTGGTTGTTTAAGATAAGCATCTTATCAAGTGGATTGACAAATCTTACTGAAGGTAACTTTTTAGTTTATCTTTCTCATCCATGGGTTATAATTATAGATTTATTCATATTCTTTTTGATAACTGCAGTAACTCTGTTATATTTTAATTCTCTTGTAATAATCTTTATTGAATCTAAAAATGATAAATCAATTTCAATATATTCTTTGATTATAGCAGTTGCTAAAAGTAGCAAGGGAATATTTAAATTAAGAAATATAAGTTTGTTTTTGTACGTTGTTTTTGCTCTTCCGTATATAAATATTGTTTATAAAAATCCTGTAATAAAGGATATATCTATTCCCCCTTTTATGCTAACGGCTATCATTGATAATAAGTTTTATATTGTTGTGTTTTTTATACTTTCATCATTAATATTAATATATGTAATTCACAATAGCTATGTTTTTTTCTATATGTTAACAAAAAAACAAAAGTATGGTGTAGCAAGAAAAAGTAGCAAGAGACTTGTAAAAAAGACCTTCAAGCAATTGAGTTTTGCTATATTAAAGATTATATTGATGGCATTTATAACTCTTGGAATTTGCATTGGATTTCAATATTTATTTTATGGAATATGTACAGTAATAAATGACGGTATATGGTTTAAGATTTTAACAGCGTCTTTTTCTGTACTCACCATAATAAATTCAACAATCTATCATATTGTAACAAATGCTTATGGTACTTATATGTTTGGAGACCTTTACTTTGAAAACGAAGGCCCATTTGATATTAATATAGATTATGATAAAAATTATAACATTCCAAAGTGGATTAAGGTACTTATTGCATCAGCCTTAATTGTAATTTTAGGCCTCTCGGGTGGACTTTTCTTTTACAATGAGATGATGCCGGATGTAGCTGTTGTAGCTCATCGAGGTGCTAGTGTTGAGGAACTCGAAAATACCAAGAGCGCTTTTATGAAAGCTCAATTGGATGGTTCTAACATTATAGAACTAGATGTAACTTTTACAAAAGATAATCAAATTGTAATTATTCATGATTCAAATCTAATAAGACTAGCTAAAATTGATAAAAACATCAATGAATTAACTTATGCTGAATTGAAGGATATTCAATTATCCAATATGGATGGCTCAAAGACTGGTTCAATAATGCTTTTGAAAGATCTCCTTCCTTTAATAATCCCGGATGTTAAGTTGCTAATTGAAATAAAACCAATTGATGATAATGGAATAGCTTGTGCTGATGCACTTGAAAAGCTGTTAATATTTTATCCAAGGCATATGATAGGTTGCTTTGATATAGATATTTTGAAGAATATTAAGAAAAATAATCCTTTGAGGGAAACTGTATATTTCTTAGCTTTTGCATACGGAAATTGGGAAATATTTGATAGTGTTGATATTTATGCTCTTGAACAATCTTTTGTAAATAAAAAAAATATTGAACTGATCCATGAAAGAAAAAAAGAGGTCTTTGTTTGGACCATTAATGATGGGGAAGATGTTCATCAGTTCTTAGAGTTAAATGTTGATGGAATACTTACTGATGTACCATCTATTGTGTTATCTATGGTAAATGGATCTCAACTTGAATTTAAAAAGCAAAAGCTATTTGACTTCTTTAACGTAAAAAAATAAGTATCTTAAAATTCTAGGAACTTTATGGTATAGTTTTCAAAACACCAAAGATGGCATGTTTATAAAAGTATATATTTGTAGAATTCATAAAAATTACATAAGTTATACACACTCCTTTATAATATATAATTATTTGACACAAACAAATAATGAAAAAAATAAAAAGGAATATTAGGTGCCAAGCCTTTAATAAGTTTTATAAAAAACTTCTTAAAGCTCTTTGAAAGACCCAAAATTCCCAAATATATTTTTCAATTAAAGTAAGATTATTTAATTAGTTTCTTTAATTTTGTTGGTTTTATTTTTAGCAGTAAATTCTTCATCTGTAAAGATTTTTTCTAAACCTTTTGCAGAGAAATCATATGTAACAGCTTCTGCTACAGCTTTATCTAAAAGTTCGTCAATTCCCATATTTTTGTAATGTTGAGTTTCAACTTCAGTATTAGGACAAGTCAATGGATGTTTTGGAGAAAATATTACACAACAATCTTCGTAAGGTAAAATTGAAGTATCGTATGTATCAATTTCCACTGAAGTTCTCATTATTTCTTCTTTGTTCATACCTACAAGAGGTCTTATAATAAGCATATCAGTTGTAGAATTAGTAAATGCCATTGAATCAAGTGTTTGTGATGCGACCTGTGATAGCGCTTCACCTGTTACTAGAGCAGATGCTTCATGTTGATTTGCAATTTTAGTTGCAACTTTCATCATGCAAGCCCTAAACATAAGGGTTGTTTCATCTATATTGCAGTGTGATTTAATCCAAAGTTGCTGTTCTGTAAATCCAACTACATGTAATCTTGTTCCTTGAAGATAAGGTGCAATTTTTGAAGTTAACATCTTTACCTTCTCAAGAGCCATATCGCTAGTGTAAGGATAAGCATGAAAATATAGGCATTCAAGTTTTAGGCCACGACTAGCCATTCTATATCCTGCAACGGGGCTATCGATTCCACCTGATAATAAAAGTATTCCTTTTCCTGCAGTTGATACTGGAAGGCCATTTGGTCCTTTTTTCATGGTTGTATAGAGGTATGTTTTTTTTCTTATTTCAATGTATAGAATATGATTTGGTTTTTGCAATGACACTGTTAAATCGGGATAACTTTCAGATACAACATCGGCAAGTTCACAGGAAATTGCATGTGATGATAATGGAAATTTTTTATCTGCTCTTTTTGTTTGTACTTTAAAGGATCCTTTATTGGTGAAAGTTGATTCTTTTAAGATCTTTCTAGCAACATTTTTTATTGTATCCATTTCATTATTACAACGAACAGCTTCTGCATAACCCACAACACCAAAGGTCGTTGAAAATGCTAAATCACATTGTTCTCTTGGACACGCATCATCTACTTCAAAAAATAATCTACCCTTTTGTTTTGATACCTGATTATGATAAGGTCTTATTTTTGTTTTGATGTTATTCTTTAATTTTTTTTCAAAGAAAGGTCTGTTTAATCCTTTTAGTGATATCTCACCAAGTCTTACTAAATATAATCTTGTTCCCATTTTTTCCTACCTTGCATATTTATCATATAAGTTATTAATTTCAACTATTGCTATTTTTATTTCATCCATGGATGTTTTATCACAAAGTGACAACCTTATACTACCTTTAGCCTTCTCATTATCAAATTTCATAGCCTTTAATATGCTTTCACCCTTTGCTTTAGCATTGTTACTGCAAGCAGAACCTGATGATACATAAATTCCTTTATCACTTAGCATTCGGGTAAATACTTCAGCGGGAAATGGTGCAACTGTAAATGATAATATAAATGGGCTACAATTTGTTTTTGGCGATAGAAGGGGGGGGTGAAGATTTTCTCTTAAATAATTATTTAATTCTATAATCCTATCATATGATAATGGCTTTTTACTTATTGTTGTAACTTGTTCTTTGAGCGCCGTAGCCATTGCAACAATGGCTGGAAGGTTTTCTGTACCACCACGAAGGCTATTTTCTTGACCTCCAGCTTTAGATAGAGGTTGTAATTGACCTTGTTTGTTATAAAGAATTCCAATGCCTCTAGGGCCATGGAACTTATGTGATGAGAATGCGGCACTATCAACATCCAATTTATTTAAATCAAAAGGAATCTTTGTAAGAGCTTGAACTGCATCAGTGTGGAAATGTATTTTTCTTTTATATATATATTCTTTATTTCTTACAACTTTAACTAATTCCTTAATATTTTGAATTGAACCAATTACATTGTTTACCAACATAATGCAAACCATTCGGGTTCTTTCACTCATGTTGTTTTCAAGGTCTTTTGGATCAATAAATCCATCAGGAGCATCCAAAGTTTTAACTATCCAACCTTTTTCTTTAAGTATTTTAATGAACTCAAGACTTGATGCATGTTCAATTTTGCTCATTATTATCTCACCGGGACTGTTGTTCCACAGTAAAGAAGAAAGGATTATTGCATTGGATTCACTTCCTCCTGATGTAAAATATATATTAGGAGCGTTTACCTCTAATATTTCTGCTATGTCTGATCTAGCTTTTTCGAGTTTGTTCTTTGCATTATATGCCAATGTATAGTTTGCGGAAGGATTCCCGAAATAGCTTGTTGCTGTATGATTATATGCTTTTAAAACACTTTCATTTATCTTTGTTGTTGAGGCGTTATCTAAATAATATTCCATGTGTGTATAATGATTTAATTAATTATTATATTCAAGTAAGTTTGGTTAAATTTAGGTATCTGTTTATAAAATAATAGAAAAAAAGATGAGACCAAAGAGGTTTGGCTTGATATCAAATATTAATCAATAAATTAATAATTAACCTGTGAATAAAAATCAAGTAATATTTTTATATAAATCTGAAATGAAAATAATATGACTAATTAAAAATTGTATTTATTTGTAGGCAAAAGGCCTTTTCTAGGTTATTATATAACCTATGAACGAACAAATGACAGTTACGCTTGCAGGCGGAAAAACAACAAATGTATTATATTTAGATGATTTAAATGAACTTGCAATTAAGTTGGGTGCCTATGGTAGTAGGGCTTTATTGGTTGCTGATTCAAATACAGCTAATTTATTTAAACGATTACCACCAAATAATATTATATTAGAACCTGGTGAAGGCTCTAAGAACTTAGGATCTGTTGAAAAAATATTAAGAACAGCAGTTTCAGTAGGTCTTGGACGTGATGATTGTATCATTGGTTTTGGTGGTGGTGTCGTCTGTGATTTAGCAGCTTTTGCTGCTTCAATATACATGAGAGGGTGCAATCTTATATTGGTTCCAACTTCTCTTTTATGCATGGTAGATGCAACCCTAGGTGGTAAGACAGGTTTTGACTTTATGGGTGGGAAGAATTTAGTTGGTTCTTTTTATCCTGCAAATGAGGTTTTAATATGTCCTCCAACATTAAAAAGTCTAAATGAAAGAGAATATCATAATGGTCTTGCTGAGGTTTTAAAGCATGCTATTCTATCAAAAGATGAATTACTCTATAAGTTCTTGATTTCTCGGAAAAGTCAAATTCTTGAAAGAGAACCAAATACTCTTCTTAATTTATTACAATTAAGTCTTGAGGTTAAAAAAAGCTATATAGAAAAAGACCCTGAAGAAAAACATGGAATAAGGCAAGCTTTAAATCTTGGGCATACCTTTGGTCATGCACTTGAATCTAGTGGTAGATTTTCTAAATTTTCACATGGAGAAGGTGTTGCTTGGGGCTGCTGCTGTGCACTTGAAGCAGGCTATCTTATGGGCTTAACGCCTAAAGAATATATGAAATTAGGTAAAAAGCTGTTTGCAACTTATAAATATGACATTGATTATAAAATAGGACGTGGTGACTGGTTGGATTTTATAAACTATGTTTCTCATGATAAGAAGAAAGTTGATGGTGTTGTACAATTTGTATTGATGAAGGGACAGGGAAAATTTGTATTAACCCCTGTACCAAATGATATTATAATGAGATCTACATTGTTAAATCCAAATTGCAATTCTCAGAAAATATAATAATTTATGATAAATATAAATTTTATATGTCACGGTAATATATGTAGATCAACTATGGCTGAGTCTGTGATGACTCATTTAATTGATATTAATGGGGTTAAAGGGTTCTTCAATATAACATCAAGTGCTACTTCGAGAGAGGAAATTGGAAATCCACCTCATCCTGGAACAGTGGAAATACTAAAAAAGCATAAAATAGCTATTGTACCTCATAGTGCTATTCAGATAACGAGAGATGATGCAAATGATGCAGATTTTCTTATCGTCATGGATCAAAATAATATATACAATTTGAAGAGATTAATAGACAAACAAGATTATCCAAAAATTTACTTACTTTTATCCTATGCAGGATTTAAAAGAGCTATAGCTGATCCTTGGTATACAGGAGATTTTGATGTAACCTATCAGGATGTAATTTTAGGATGTAAAGAGCTTTTAAAGTCTCTGATACCGACACTTGATAGCGCAAGTAAATAATGAGGGTCTTCAAAGCATTGTTATTTGAGTCGTGTTGAATAGAAACAAGTAAAACTGGATAATATTTAAATTATCCAGTTTTGTGTTTTAATTGTTAAAGTCTTTTATCAATCATCAATTATCTTCAAAAGTTTATTGTAAATTGCTTTTGCTCTTTTGGTTTCTTCGGCATAGAAGTCCATGGTTTCCATATCAGCTATAAGTTGCCAGAGTGCATACAATGAATCATCAAGGGCTTTGAAGTAATCCTTGCAAGCGCTAAAATTATAAGATTCATCCTTATTAAAGTTTAGCTTTACAAAATAATAACTATCTTTTTGGTGTGGTGTAATCTTTGCAATATATTTAAGGGAGTCAACAAGCTTCTCATAGCCATCAGAATAGTAAGTACCTTGAGGAACTAAAGCTTCCTTGTTTTCAATGTTGTCGGCCATATGAAGGACAGTGTAGAGCTTTGAACCCGTTTGTATATATCGTCCATTAAATTCAATTCTAACGGGAGTATTTTGAGCTCTTCTTTGTGCTCTTTTATCCTTTTCTTTAAGATAGTTTAAATCATCATAAGCAATTGTTGCAACTTTAAGTTTTTTGTTGATTGTACTTAATAAGTAGGTCTTACCATAAATTGTAACACTACCAGCTGTTTTAACATTCTTTTTGTCAATTGCATTTTTAATTCTATCTTCACGTTCAGCTTTTCTACTACTCTTTCTATCGTCTTTTCTATCTCTAGGTTTTCCACCACGAGAGCTTTCCTTTTCAACAATATCAAGTTCTGCTTGTAGGTTAGGTTCAATATCATTAAGCCATTCACGTGCAATAGGAGATACGGATCGTGCAAATAATCTTGAAGTTTCAACAAGTTCACCAGCTACAATATATTTTGGTAGACTTCTAAAATCAGCTGAGCCGGGATGTATAAAGATTTCTTTAGCAGCCAAGGAATTATACATGAATCCAAATTCTTTAACACAAATATTCTGCTTCAATCCACTTGCAATACAACAGATATAATCATGAATTGAACCTCCACCTGTTAATGGAATTCCAATTTCACCGACAATATCAGAAAGCTGTTCATTAACGTGAACAATTTCCTGTATGCTCTGATGATCCATGTAATTTTTCTTGCAGTAATTCTGCTGCTCTTTAACCTTTTCGATTTTTGTATACTGATCGAAGATAGTTAGATATGATACAAAATCACCATACTTTTCATTGTTAAATTTCTTTTGTGCAGCACGTGCTGCATCTTCTTCGCCCGGAGGGAGAATAAAAGGGGCTTTAGCAGATAAAAAGCTAATGGCAATAATTACTTCATTGATTACTGATGGATAGTTTACTATTGCTTCAACAACAACTCTTGCTTGTCTAGGAAGTAATGGGAACTTTACCATCATCTCTCCAATTGATGAAAGGTGTCTATTCTCATCAATTGCACCAATGAAACGTAAAGTTTGTTCAGCACTTATAATTGCCTCTTTTTTAGGTTTTGTTAAAAAATCAAAGTGTTCCCATTCATAAAGGCCTAAATCACTCATACGAAGAATAACTTCAGATAAATCTGTTCTAAGAATTTCTTCTGTTGAGTAAGTAAACCTAGCATTGAAGTTTTTTTCACTGAAAAGACGATAGCAAACACCACTTTGTGTTCTTCCAGCTCTTCCTTTTCTTTGCTCGCAGCTTGATTTTGAGGTAGGAAGGGGAACCAATGAACTTGTAAAGCTTTTTTGATTGTAGAAGTTCATCTTTGCAATGCCTAAATCAATAACTGTTGTGATACCATCAATGGTAATAGAAGTTTCAGCAATATTTGTTGAAACAACAACCTTTGTTTTTCCTTCTGGGGTATCATTGAATACAGCTGTCTGTTCTTCTTTGCTAAGTCTTCCATAAAGAGGATATATTATAAGATCTTTATCTTTATCCATTTTTACCAAGGCATCAACAGCATTCTTAATATCAAATTCACCTGGAAGGAAAATTAAAAAATCACCTTTTCCTTTTCGTTCCTTTACAATGTTACAAATCTCTTCATTTCTTTTATCAAGATCTCCTGTATTTATTGCACGGTAAATAACATCAACAGGCCAAATTTTAGCTTTGATGCTTATTATAGGGCAATGATTAAAGAAAGTTGAAAATTTCTTTGTATTGATTGTAGCAGAGGATATTATAACTTTAAAATCAGGTCTAGTTTTAAGAACTTCTTTAAGCATACCTATAATGAAGTCAATATTTAGACTTCTTTCATGTGCCTCATCTACCAGCATTACTGAATAATTTGATAAAAGCGGGTCAGCTTTTAATTCCATTAGCAGAATACCATCAGTCATTACCTTTAAGTGAGTTGAAGATGTTGTAGTATCATTGAATCTCATCTTGAAACCAACAAAACTACCATCTTCATCACCTAGCTGTTTCTTCATGAATTCACAAACAGTAAGGGTTGCAATACGACGAGGTTGAGTAACTCCAATGGTTAGTTCTTCATCGTATCCTGCTTCATGTAGGATTACAGGAATCTGTGTTGTTTTACCAGATCCTGTTGGACTCTCTACGACTATTACTTGGTTTTCTCTTAGTGCATCTAATATTTGCTGACGGTTTTGATAAACCGGCAAATGGGACATGTCTTTCATTATAATCCTTTTTTAATAAGTTTAACGGCATCCATTACTTTTAAGTTATCCTCGTTGTCACGAGTGTTTAAGTTCTTTAAGGTGAATGTGTTATTTTCTTCATCGTTTTCACGAATAATTATTCCAAATGGAATTTGATTTGTTTCAGCATACTTAAACTGTTGATTTAACTTTTTATTAATTAAGTAATGATCAATTCTAAGTCCTTGCGCTCTTAATTGTTCAGCAATCTTGTTGCCATATGCATATGTTTTAACATCTTCATTGAATATTACAACCTCACTTGAAGATGAAGTGCCAATTACATCGTTGTCCAATTCTTCAAGGGCACTTAATAATCTATCTAGCCCGATTGAAGAACCAACACCTGGTAGTTTTTGTTTTGTATATAATGATGCAAGATTGTTGTAACGTCCACCACTACAAACAGAACCAAATGAAGGTAAATCATCGAGGAATGTTTCATAAACAATGCCTGTATAGTAATCTAGACCACGAGTAATTGATGGATCAAATGTGAAATGAGATGCAATACCTGCTGATACTAGATATGAATAAATATTTAGCATTCTTGTATAGTGTTCACTCTCTCCACCGGCAAGTTCATTCAATCTATATAAAGTATGAGGAAATTCCTCTCCTTCTTTTTTTGTAATGTAGCTAAGAATTGAATCTGCTTTTTCATCACCACCAGTAATTTCAACAAGTTGTTTTTTTACTTCTTCTTTACCAATCTTTTTAAGCTTATCTACTATTTTTAATATTTCAACACTTTGATCCGTAACTTCAATATGATTTAAAAAGTCATTAAATAATCCGCGGTGTGCAACACAGAAAGTATAATTATTAATTCCCATTTTTGAAAAAGAAGTGTTCATCATTGAAAGAATTTCGAAATCAGCTTCAGCGTTATCAGCACCTACAATATCAAAATCGCATTGATAGAATTCTCTAAATCTACCTTTTTGTGGTTTTTCACCTCTCCATACTTTATTTATGTGGTATCGTTTAAAAGGAAAGGCCAAATCATTGTAATTAGCTGCAAGAAATCTTGCAAAAGGAACTGTTAAATCAAAACGAAGTGCTACCTCACGTCCGCCATTATCTTCAAAGTGAAAAATCTGTTTATCAGTTTCACCCCCACCTTTACCGAGCAGTACTTCTGTATATTCTAATGCAGGAGTATCAATTGGAACAAATCCATGAGTTGAAAATAACTTTTCTAGGGTATTGATGATTTTTCTTTTTGGAAGTTCCTGAGATGGAAGAGAATCTCTGAAACCCTTCAATACTTTAGGTTCTATTATCTTTATTTTATTGGTTTTTTTGTCAGACATATATAGCTCCTGTTGAATTAATTTGATTATTGATGTACAAATGCATTATAAAGATTATTATCTATTTTAACAATAAGATTAGATAAAACAAAAATAAATATTGATGAGAAATATTGATGCTGATTCGTTACAAACAAGATTCATCGGGTAAAAGTATTCCGGTGGCGAAAATTTACACCAAAGACGAACATAAAATTGATACCAGTCTGATTGATAACGATGCCATAAGGGCGATAAGGAAACTGTACTCAACTGGAGCAGAAGTTTATATCGTAGGTGGTGCTGTTAGAGATTTGATGCTTGGCAATATTCCAAAAGATTTTGATTTAACTACAAGCGCTTCCCCAAGACAGATACATAAATTGTTTTGGAATTCTAGAATAATAGGAAAAAGATTCAAATTGGTACACCTTGAATATGGTGAGAAAATTATTGAAGTTTCCACGTTTAGATCTGGAGAAGAAGCAAAGGATGGTACAACCAATATCTTTGGAACTGTTGAACAGGATGCAAAAAGAAGAGACTTTTCTATAAATTCTCTTTATTATGATGCTATAAATAACCAGGTACTAGATTTTAATGATTCGATGAAGGATTTCAAGAAGAAGAAAATTTCTTCAATTATAGATTTAAAATATTCATTTAAAGAAGATCCCGTAAGAATGATAAGAGCTGTAAAATACAGCAGGACAACAGGATTTGAATTAAAATGGAATGTTAAAAGAGCTATAAAAGCAAATGCAAGTGAGCTTGGAAAGGTTTCAACTAGTAGATTAACCGAGGAAGTTAATAAAATATTATCTTCAGGTCATGCTAAAGAAATTATTCAAACACTTAATTATTATAGATTGCTAGTTTATTTATTGCCATGCTTTAGTGTTTATTCAAACGACAAAAGAGTAAATCGTAGTTTGGGAATTTTAGATAAAATGGTAATGGACCAAAAAATAGGTATTGGTGATGAAGTTCAAAGAGCTGACATGCTTCTTTACCTTGTAAGAGATTTGGTACTTTTTACTGACGAAGATATGACTGCAAGACAGAGATTTAAAGAAACCTTTAGACAGGTTAAAATTTTAATCTCACCAATGACACCAAGCAACTATGAAGTTGAAGTGTGTTGTGCTCATCTTCTTGGTTCTAAGGGCTATACTGTGCCTCACGGTTGCATTAGACATTCTAGACCTGTACGAGCAGTAGGGGATACCAGATATAGAAACTCTGGAAAGAATAAAACCTACACCAAGAGAAGCCCAAAACGTGGTAACTCAAGACCTAAAAAGCAGAACTTTGATCAAAAAGTTGAAGAAAAAGCTCCTAGTAAGAGAAAAACTCTTCCCCCAAATAAACTGGATAAATAAATCTAATTAAGGATGGTAGTGATAATCGCTATCATCTTATTTTATCTATTCAATAAATAAAAAAAATTAATATAAAAATTAATATAAATAATTGCTAAATATATAATGATATCATTATCTAAATTCGATGATTTTGGAAGAATTATGAAAAATATAATAATTCTATCTTTAACTCCATTCTTCCATATCGATAGAAACAGTTGCAATAAATATAGAACCATACTTTTCAAGTGATTCTGATATGTATTCTTGTAATTCTGCAATTGATGTTTTCATCATGTGGCTTGTTGGAATTCGTAGCTTAACAGATAACGAATAACCATTATCAAATACCTTTGCAGTAACTCCTATGACTTTTATTGATGGATCGAATTCATCAAGACAGTGAATTACCATCTGTGTCAAAGCAGCATCAGTTATTACAGCTTTACTAAACCTTGTAAATTCGGGCCTAACAATTGTTTTTTCAAATATTTGTGATTTTTTCCAGGGTAAAGCTGATTTTCGTTTAAATAGAACTTTCATGGAATCAAGTACTATTTTAGGGGATGTTCTTGTAATTTCAATTGATGGTACAGGTATGACATGCTTTCCTTCTGTAAATCTAACACGCATTGCAGTGTCAATTTCATCTTTTGTTGCAATGTCTTCAATGTGATAAATCTTTTCAGGTTGGGGAAGTGATAGTCTTGTTGAAATTTTTCTTACCATCTTATCGCTTGTTCCTATTATAAGAATTCTGTGGTATCGTTCTTTTTGAAGAGCTGTTATTACAGTTTTTTGATGATTTTCATTATCAAATACTGCAGTACGTACGGCTGCTATGAAAGTTGAATCTTGTTTAGCAGATTTGCCTGCAAGCATTTTATCCCCTTTAATCAGGAGACCATCGTCAATTATTAAATCTATATTATGCTCTTCGGCAACCATTTTGGAGCGAAAACTTTTACCAGTTCCACTTTTACCAACCAAGGCATACACCTTAGTTCCTTTAATTTTCCAAAATGCATACTTGAATATACGGTTCATGTGGTTTATTATAACTAATGTTTTGTTTTGTTTAAACAAAAAAATAGATATAGTTTGATTTATTTTATAAATAATGAGTGAAAAGGAGAAAAGTACAATGCCAAAAAACGTTTTAACGTTTACGAAAGGCGGTGTGCACCCAGAGGATCGCAAATTTCTTAGCAATAAAAAGCCCATAGAAATATTACCAATCCCCAAGGAAGTAATCGTTAGTCTTTCCCAACATTTAGGTGCACCTGCAAAAGCTTTAAAAGCGAAAGGCGATACTGTCGTAAAAGGTGAAAAAATTGGAACAGCTTCTAGCTTTATTAGTGCCGAAGTTCATTCCCCAGTTTCAGGGAAAATAAAGGAAATTAGAAAGGTTCGATTGGCAAACAGTGTAAACTGTGATGCTTATGTTATTGTAACTGATGAAAGTGCAGACGAAGTAACCTTTGATAAAATAGATTGGAAATCTAAAAGCCGTGAAGAATTGCTTGCAACCATTAAGGATTTAGGTGTTGTTGGTATGGGGGGTGCAACTTTCCCAGCCCATGTTAAATTTTCTATTACAAAAGGAAAAGTTGCAAAATATCTTGTAATAAATGGTGTAGAATGTGAACCTTATTTAACAAGTGATCATAGAACAATGTTGGAGAGAGCCGAAGGTGCTCTTGAAGGAATTATGATTATTGCAAAGGTAATTGGTGCTACAGAGATAATTGTTGGTGTTGAACAAAATAAAATGGATGCAATAAAGCATCTAAAAGAAGTTGTAAAACAGAATAATTATTCAATCTCCATTCAACCCTTAAAGATGAAATATCCTCAAGGTGATGAAAAGCAACTACTAAAAGCTACAATTAATAAAGAAATTCCAAGCGGTAAACTTCCACTTGACATTGGTGCAGTTGTTTCAAATATTGGTACATGTTATGCCGTGTATGAAGCCTGTGCATTTAATAAACCATTAATTGAAAGAGTTGTATGTGTTACAGGTGAATGCATTAATGAACCTAAAAACATTGTAGCTCCAGTTGGTACAAAGATTGGAGAGATAATCGACTACTGTGGTGGGTTTAAAGAAGAGCCAGACAAAATTGTTAGTGGTGGTCCTATGATGGGATTTGCGTTCCAGAATTTAGATACTCCAATACAGAAAGGAACAAGCGGTATTATTTCAATTAAAGTTGAAAACACAAAGGCTGAAACAGCATGTATTTCATGCGGTAAATGTGTTCAAGCTTGTCCTATTGGTTTGATGCCTACGATGTTGTATAGAAACATCAAAAACGGAAATTATGAAGTTGCATTGAATAAATTTAGTTTGATGGATTGTAAAGAATGTGGTTGTTGTGCTTTTGTATGCCCTTCTCATATTCCTTTGGTACATACTTTTAAGTTTGGTAAGAAAATGGCAAGGAGAAAAAAATAATGAGAATAATTAGTTCTTCCCCACATTTTCATAGTAAGAATTCAACATCTTCTATAATGTGGAACGTAAGTTTGGCTTTAACTCCAGCCTCTCTTTGGGGTGTTTATGTATTTGGTTTGAGAGCACTTATTGTTTTACTTGTATCTATAGCATCAAGTTTATTAACTGAATATTTACTCGGTTTGATGGATGGAAAAAATACATTAAAAAATAGTACATTGATTGATGGATCTGCTTTTTTAACAGGATTGCTTATTGGAATGAATATGAGTCCTCTTGTACCACTTTGGGTTCCTCTCTTTGCAAGTGCATTTGCAATTGGAATTGTTAAATGGATCTTTGGTGGACTTGGATATAACTGGATGAACCCTGCATTAGGTGGTCGTGTTTTTGTATTCTTTAGCTTCACTTCTTTAATGAGCAAGTATGAATTACCTAGTACACTAGCTGCAGTTGATTCAATTGGTGGTGCAACACCTCTTGGATTTGTGAAAACAGCTATAAATGGTGGACAGTTGAATCAAACTCCATCTTCTATAATGGCATCTGCTGGTTATCCAACAACTAATTTTGCTCAAAACATAGCTTCTACATTAAATATTTCTCCATATACTGTTGATGCATTTTTTGGAAATATCGGTGGTTGTATAGGAGAGGTAAGTGCATTTCTTTTATTAATTGGTGGAATTTATCTTTGTATTAAGAAGATAATATCATGGCATGTTCCTGTAACCTTTATTGGATCATTTGCTATTTTAACTTGGATGTTTTCTGGCTTTAGATCTGGAATGGGATTTGCATCTGGTGAAATCTTAACTCAAATCTTTAGTGGTGGTTTGTTCCTTGGTGCTATTTTCATGGCAACAGACATGGTAACAAGTCCTATCACCAAGAAAGGTCAGGTCATCTTTGGACTTGGTTGTGGATTCTTTACCTTTTTAATTAGATATTTTGGTTCACTTCCAGAGGCTGTTTCTCTTGCAATTATATTGATGAATATGGTTGTTCCAACGCTTGATAGGTATATTATGCCTAAAAAGTTTGGTGCAGTTAAAAAAGCAAAGGAGGCAAAGTAATGAAAGGTTATTTAAAAACAGCAAGTATTCTTGCAATTATATGTGCAGTAGCCGCACTCATACTTTCTTCCTTAAATGGTGTTACCGCACCTATTATTGCTGATTATGAGGAGCAACAAACCATAAATGCCTTGGATGCTGTATCGCATGGATATGAGATGGGCGAAAAATATTCTCTTGAATCAGATATTACTCCATATTACATTCCACTAGAAGAAGAAGGTGCTCTTAAGGGCTACATTCTTGAATTAAGTGGAAATGGTTATGGTGGTTTGCTAAGACTTGTTGCATCGTATGATACTGATGGCTTGCTTCTTGAATCTAAGGTTGTAAGTAGTAGTGAGACACCCGGGCTTGGTAAGAAGAGTGAAAAGGCTTGGTATATGACAAAGTTCATAGGACAAGATAAAATTCCATCTTCTAAGAATGAGTTAAGTGAAGACGATAGTGCAGCAATTAGTGGTGCATCTATTACCTTCTTTGCTATAAGCAAGGCTCTTATTAATGGTAGTTCATACATAAAAACCTTGGAGGCTAAATAATGGCAAATAAAAAAGAATTAACAAAAGGATTGATCAAAGAAAATCCTACATTTGTATTATTATTGGGCCTTTGTCCAACACTTGGCGTTACAACCATGGTATCAAATGCTATTGGAATGGGAATCAGTGTATTGTTTGTATTAACTCTTTCTAACATATTCATAAGTATGCTTAGAAATATTATTCCAGATGATGTTAGAATTCCATCTTACATTGTTATAATCTCATCATTTGTTACAATAATTGAAATGTTATTGCATGCATATGTTCCATCATTGTATACTGCTCTTGGTGTATATCTTCCATTGATTGTTGTTAACTGTATTATTTTAGGTCGTGCAGAAGCATTTGCCAATAAGAACACAGTAGCAGACAGTGCGCTTGATGGAATTGGAATGGGACTTGGTTTTACAATTGCATTATTATTAATTGCAGGAATAAGAGAAATCCTTGGATCTGGAACAATTTCTTTATTCGCTGTTGGTGAATGGGATGGAATTATCCATATTCCTTTTATTGAAGCTAATCCTATCAGAGTTATGACTTTAGCACCTGGTGCATTGCTTGTTATGGGCTGCATCATTGCTGCAATAAATTATAGCAGTGCTAAAAAAGCTTCAACGTCTAAAAAGGAGAATAAATAATGAGTATTATAGCGATATTAATAACATATATATTCATCAGTAACTTCATCTTGGTACAGTTCCTTGGAATGTGTCCATTTATTGGTGTATCTAAGAACAGTGAAAGCGCTCTTGGTATGGGTATGGCTGTAACATTTGTTACATCTGTAGCATCAGTGGTAACCTGGGCAGTATACACATTGTTGCTTGCTCCCTTTGGTCTTGAATATTTAAGAACAGTTGCATTTATTTTGGTTATAGCTGCACTTGTACAGGTAGTTGAACTTGTTATTAGAAAGATAAGTCCTCCCTTATATAAAGCACTTGGTATTTATTTACCTTTGATTACAACAAACTGTGCAGTACTAGGTATTGCAATTATCAACATTGATGAAGGATATGGTTGTTTGGAATCATTTTTTGGAGGACTTGCTGCAGGAATTGGTTTTACTCTAGCAATTGTATTGATGAGTAATGTTCGTGAGAAATTAGATTTAGCCCCAGTTCGAAAAAGCTTTAAAGGTGTGCCTATTGCATTCATTTCCGCTTGTTTGATGGCACTTGCTTTTATGGCATTTGATAAATCATTGATTACAAACTTACACTTAGTTTAGGACAAAAAATAATGAATATATTATCAGCTTTTATAATAATAACTGCAATGGGATTAATACTTGGCATTGGTTTGGCCTTTGCTGCAAAAAAACTTGCGGTTGTGAAGAATGAAGAACAGGAAAAAATAGAAGCAGCTCTTCCTGGAGCTAACTGTGGTGCTTGTGGTTTTGCAGGCTGTAGTGCCTATGCTGCAGCAATCTTTGAAGAAGACGATACTCCTTTGAACCTATGTGTTCCAGGTGGTCCTGAAGTTGCATCTAAAATTGGTGAAATAATGGGGAAATCCGTTAAAGTTGGAGATCACAAAAAGCAGGTTGCTTATGTTTTCTGCAAAGGGGATTGTGATTCAGCAAATAGAGATTTTGACTATCAAGGAATTGAAGACTGCAATGCAGCAGCTATTTTATTTGATGGAGAGAATTCATGCAAAGAAGGTTGCATGCATTTAGGCTCATGCATAAGTGTGTGCCCTGTTGGAGCATTGAGCTATGACGATAAGAAGAATATCATAGTAGACCGTGATTTATGCATTGCATGTGGTAAATGTGTCGATATTTGTCCACATAATGTGATAAAACTGGTTGATGATGATGTTGAATACGTAGTAGCATGCAACAATCACGAATCTGGCGGAAAAGTTCGAAAAGAATGTTCTGTTGGATGCATCGGTTGTAAAATCTGCGAGAAGAAATTCCCAGAATCTGGATGTACTGTAGATAAATTCTTGTCAACTTTTGATAATGATAAACCTCATTCACAGATTGCGGAGGCAGCAGCAGCTTGTCCTTCGAAGTGTATTGTGAAACGTCGCTAAGGAGCAAATTAAAAATACATGTCATATATTGTTGGATGCTATAGTCAAATTCCTCATGGAAGTCCCAGTAAAGTTTATGAAAGGGCTCTTGAAGATTCTTTAAAGCCTTTTTTAAGTGAGGCTTATAATAGGGATAAGGCATACTTGCAATTATATATGACAGGTAGCATGATTGAATGGCTTGATACTAATCATAAAGAAGTCAATATGCTTATCAGAAATCTTGTGAAATGTGATAAGCTTGAAGTTCTTACAGGTAGTTATTATCAAGCAATTCTCCCGCTTGTTCCTCAATCTGATAGAGTTATTCAAATTGAAAAAGCAACAACAGCAATTTCTAAAAAATACAAGATGCTTGCAAAGACCTTTTGGTGTTATGGTGAAATTTGGGATCCATCACTAATTTCTTCTTTGAAATTAAGCAAGATTGAAAATGTAATTGTGTCCTCAGAAAGTCCTAATATTAAAACTGGATTTAACAAACCTTTTCGAATGATGGAGATGGGAAAAACAATTGTAATAATTCCTTCTGATGCACGAATTTCACGAGCTATAATGGATTACTCTCAATTGAAAATAAACTTTGAGAATTTATATAAAATAATAAAAGCGGCAAACAATGATGGTGAAAACCACCTTGCAATGATTAACTTAAATCAGTTGCTACAGGGTGGAATAACACAAGAAGAAATGAAAAATCTTACAGATTTGCTGTTTGCTGATAATATTTCTTCTCTTGATAGTTTGACTGATTCAACAAAGCCTCTTCCGCTTCATTATCTTGATAAAGGATGGTATGGTTTTGATTCTCTTTTAACCTCTGATGAATCAATTCAAGAAGTACTTACAAATGATTTAGGTTTGAGCTATCTATACAATAGACTTCTTGGAATTAATGATGTTGCTCGTCATTATAAAAAAGATCGAGATGTAAAAAAAAGAATATCTAAACTTATTCCAAAAATACATTGTGGAGCACCTTATTTATGTGATGCAAATGTATCACTTATAAGAGGTGAGATTAGAGCAAATCTTTGGAAATATTTAATTAAAATTGAAAAAATACTTAACTCTCTTGATACTTTCTCCTATCCATATGTATCAGATTTTGATAACGATGGACTTGAAGAGGTGATGAGCAGAGGTAAAACCATAAATGCAATAATTGATTCTAAAGGTGGAGCTCTTCTTGAGTTGAAATATTATCCAGCTGAATGTAATTTTGGAGATGCTATAGTTCCTAAAGGACCTTTCTTTAAGAATGAAAAACTTGTAATACCTGGAAAAAAGCTTAAGGTATTAAATGATATTTTATTAAACTCAGATTACAATATGGCAGAATATAGAATGTGCGATAACAAGGTGGTTGAAAACAATTATACACTTGAACCCCTTGATAAAAAATATACTGAGTTTGGACTTATCAGCAATAATATAGTAGATAATGCCGTGAAGTACACAAAGCATTACAAGTTTTTTTCTAATGAAATAGAACTTGAAACTACAATTGAGAATACAACTGAATTTGATGTAAGCTACAAAGTTGGTTTTGAAATCCCACTTACTTTCTTTCCCTATAATAATTCCTTAGATTTTAATGTAAATGAAAATATACAGGAATTGAATGGTGATGAGAAGATTTATGATGATGTATCTGAGTTTAAAGTTGCTGATAAAGTAAATAAAGCTAGAATTAAAATATCATCACAATCAAAATTTTCATTGCTTGCAAAAAATGTTATGCTTGAAAGAGTTACAACAATGGGGATGGAAAACTTATATCAATTTTCCTTCTTTGCAATAACGTGGAATATTGATTTAAAATCACATGAAATTAAAACAAATGTAATGAAGCTAAGAATTGAGAGAAGATAGGAGAAAAATATGTTTATAGTAAACTACGCTACATTTAGCAATATCCAGCAAGAATCAGAAAAAGTTTGGAGGCGGCTTTGAAGATTCTAAAATTAAAGAACAGATAAAAAAATTGGAAGATGAAATAGCTTTGCCTACATTCTGGGATGGAGAGATTGATACGCAACAGGTGTTTAAGAAATTAACCATACTAAAAGAAAGCTATGAACCATGGTATCAAATCATGAATCAAATAAAAGATATAAATGAATTTATTGAACTATATAAAGATGAAGGCGATGATGCTGCTTCTGATCTAGTTGAACAAATTAATATCCTTGAAAAAAACTTTGAACCACTTAAGGTTAGTACCTTATTAAATGGTAAATTTGATAATAATGATGTGTTTTTAACTGTTCATTCAGGCTCTGGTGGTGATGATGCTAGTGATTGGGCAAACATACTATTAAGAATGTATCTAAGATGGTGTGAGAAAAAAGGATACAAGCAAAACATTATTGACATTCAAGAGGATGTAGGTGGCATAAAAAGTTGCACAGTTCAGATTTCAGGTCCTCATGCATTTGGGTATCTTAAAGGTGAAGCAGGTGTTCATCGCCTTGTAAGAATAAGTCCCTTTGACTCTCAAAAAAGACGTCACACCTCTTTTTCCAGTGTTTATGCCTCTCCTGTAATGGATGATGATATTGAAATTGAAATCAAACCTGAAGATTATAGGCTTGATACATATAGAGCTGGTGGAGCAGGTGGGCAGCATGTTAATAAAACTGATAGTGCTGTAAGAATTACACATTATGCATCAGGCATTGTTGTTCAATGTCAAAATGAAAGATCTCAACATATGAATAAAGAGTTGGCCTTTAAAATGTTAAGATCAAAGTTATATGAATATTATGAAAATGAAAGAGAGAAAGAGCATCAATCAAATGCAATTGCAAAGAAAGAAATTACATGGGGTTCTCAAATTAGGAGTTATGTATTTCAACCTTATACAATGGTAAAGGATCATAGAACAGGCTATCAAACAGGAAGTGTTAATTCAGTCATGGATGGTGATATTGATGGATTCATTCAATCTTATTTACAATGGTTACAGGAAGAATAAGGAAAAGAAGTGATGAAGAAGGTTCTCCTTGCAGTTTTATTTTTGTTTATGGCACTAAGAGTTGGTGCTTCAGTTAATTATACCATTGCAATTGTTCCATACATCCAGAACGCTGAGGATTTAAAAGTACCTACACCTGAGCAAATATATGACCAAATTACTAAAATGGAAGGTCTAGAAGTACCTGATTTAACTTTAAAGGCAACAAATAAAGTTGCATCAATTTTTAGCAAATATATACTTCCTTATATTGAATTAAACAAACAGCAGAAGATGAGTATCTTGATAAAGATGCAAACTCAAATAATAAAGGATAACACTGAAAAACTTACTGCTTACTATGTAAAGATTGCAAATAGTAACTATCAATCAATCGATATAGATAAGTATAATGGATATATAGATGACGTTAAAAAGCAAATTATAGTTGAACAAGATAAACTTGAGCGCTTCGTTGGTGAGAATAGTGAAGTCACTGAGTTTATCAATACCCTCGATATCCAATTACCTACAAATATCAAAAATAAAACATCAACAGTGGGTGATATTAAGGTCAAGATAATAGATGATTATAAAGAGTCCTTTTTACTATCAAACTATACGGATGAATACAGAAGCTATTTTCTAAATAAAAATGATGTAAATGAAATTGTTTTTGTTGAAGTAGATAAAATAGCTAGTTTAAATAATTTAAAAATATATTATGAGAACCTTTCTAAGTTGCAAGAATTGAAAGATGGTGAATTTTATTATGATGCACTTGATTTGATATTTGATAAAATCATTGCAAATGATTCACTTTCAGATCTTGATCCTTTCATACTTCAAGCTTTAATACATTCCTTCTTCCCAAATCTAGGAATAATTAAAAATGAAATACCGAATGCCAATATATCAGTTAAAGAAATAGTATCTACCAAGATTTTGGATAAAATACAAACGATAGAAGATGAAGGTGAAATCTCATTTACAAATGATAGTGTAATATATTTTGATGCTGATAAAATCACCTCTTATGATACGGTTGAATTAAAAAATACATCGTCATATATCTTGTTAGAAGAAGGAACTCATTATTTTTTAATAAGTGGATCAGGTATAAATTCTTATGTTTTGAAGGTTGAATCTGATAGCAATAAAATAACAAGTATAAGTACAGCAGGAAATCCTACGAAGAATGGCTTTTTACAGCTAAGTAGTAATGTTGGAAAGGTCAATTGGATAATTGATGGTGTGGACTTTGGTTTTACCAATGGTCTTGAGCTCGATAATCAAGTAATTCCCTCAACGATTCTTATAAAAAAGACAAACTTCAGTGATAAATTTGTTGAATTAAATGAACCCTCTTCAACAATTAACATATCCTTAAATCCTCCATGGATGGGTGAGGGAGCTGTTTTTGAGAAAAAACAAAGTGATTTTTATCAAGGTCTATTGAATTATATTATCGGATGTGTAACATTCATAAGTATAAAAACGATAAATAATATATATGGTGCAGATAATCTAAAAGTAATTATAAATAACTTAAATGATGGAGCGCTGATCCTTGCACAGGTTAATATTGTGTATCAGCTAGTTTCATACATTAAGCTAGCAACAAATTGATAGTTAGGAGAAATTATGTTTGAAAAATTTGGAGCTAGATTAAAGAATTTATTTTCATCATCAAATAAACTTGATGAATCATTTTATGAAGATTTAGAAGACCTCTTGGTAGAAGGCGATCTTGGCGCTAGTAATGCTATGGAAATTTCAGATAAGCTACGAGATATTACAAAAAAAGAAAAACCTAAAACAGAAGAAGAATTACAGTTAATAGTAAAAAGGTTATTGGAACCTAAAATTCAAGAATACAATCCAAATATTAACAAAGATGAGCTTACCATTTTCTTGGTACTTGGTGTTAATGGTGTGGGAAAAACAACATCAATTGCAAAGCTTGGATATGAATTAAAAAAAGAAGGACATAAAGTACTTCTAGCTGCAGCCGACACCTTTAGAGCAGCAGCAATCGATCAGTTGGAACTTCATTCAGACAAGATGGGTGTTAGAATTGTTAAGCAGAATATTGGATCTGATCCAGGTGCAGTCATTTTTGATGCAATAACCTCTGCAAAAGCAAAAGGTGAGAACATCATATTAGCAGATACTGCTGGAAGAATGCATAATAAAGAAAATCTTCTTAGAGAATTAAAAAAAATTGATAAGGTAATTAAATTAAAGGGCATAAAAGATTCAAACTACAAAAAGTTCTTGGTAATTGATAGCACCACAGGACAGAATGGTTTTTCCCAAGCACAATTATTTAATGATGCAATTGGCATAGATGCTTTAATTTTATCTAAATATGACAGTGAAGCAAAGGGTGGAGCTTTAATACAAATTGGTGAAAAGCTAAATATTCCAATTGCATATGTCGGAGTTGGAGAACATTATGGTGATATAAAACCATTCAATAAGGAAGAATTTCTTAATTCACTGGTTGGTTTATCAGCTAAATAGTGGTATTATTTTTCTATGAAAAAAATATTACTATCAATTATTTTAATTAGTATAAATCTGTCTATGTTTTCACAGACAGTTGTTTATAATTCAAATCCTATAGGACAAAAATTAAAATTATCTGATGGTAGCAGTGAATATACATTAAAGGTAGTAACTGAAGAAAATAGGGTTACTACTTTTCTTTATTTAAATGATAAAGAAATAAAAAAAGTGGAAATCAATGAGAGTGGTAACCATAAATTAGTTGTAACCATTGAAAATGGTAGTGTAATAACTGAGAACTATTTTAATAATCTTCCCGTAAAAATTATAAATGATGATGATGTTACCTCTTATACCTATGATGGTGGAAAGCTAATTACCAAAATAAATAAAATTGGTGGTTACTCTCAATCTTTTTCAAGATATTATTACAGTGGTGATGAACTTGTTGCAATATTTAGAAATCTAAATGGAAATATGGAATACTCTGTATTTAAAGATGAAAAAACTCCTAAGTTACTTTTAACTAAGGGCAATACCTTTACTGAAATTGATGTACATAATACTCTTCTAACTAGCACCTTGTATGAAGGCTCTCAACAGCTATTGTTCAATGATGCAACCTTAAATGAGGATGGATCTTTGATAATAAAAACATTGAAAGATGGCAAATGTCGTAATGAATATTATGATGCTGATGGGCTTCTTTATAAAGAAGATGTACTTGATGAAGATGATATTATAAATCAAACCAGTACATTTGAATATGATAAATTTAAAAATGTTTCAAGGAGCATTGAAGTCCAATTTGGGATAGTTGAAGGTTCAAAACAAATCAAGAAAACAACAATATATGATGGTGGAAAGATTCAAAAAATATTGTTAGAGGAAAATGGTGTTATAATCAGTGTATCTGTGTTTAATGAATACGGTAAAAAGGTGGAAACTCTCTATAAAGAGGGATTGAAATATTGCACAATAACCTACAATCTTGATGGTAAGAAAATACTTGATGTACAATATGAAAAGAGGTAATAAGTGATATCAAAATTAGCTTTTCGTTATGCATTCTCACATCAAAATCGTCATAGAAGATCAAGCATAAGAATTGCCATAGGTCTTCTATTTTGTACGTTTGCACTAAATGTTGTAATATCATTTATGGTGGGACTTCAAAACCAAAGGTTTGGTAGCATAAGAGAGTATCAAAGTTATGATGCAATAGTATCTAACAATTATGGTGAGGTGGATGAGCTCTATAATTTATTGCGTCAAAATGATCTTAAAGTTTATAAGTTCAGTGAGGTACCAGCAATACTCCAAGGTGAAAATAATAAATCAGCCTTTGCTACCATTCGTTCATTTGATTTTAATGATGTTGCAGGTCTTCCTTATGAAGTTTATGCAGGATCCTTTAAAAGAGGTGGTTTGATTATATCGTACAATACAGCAATAATAAATCAATTGCAGTTAAACCAAAGCATAAATCTTACTATTCTTAAAAAAGGTGAAACCATTCCCATTGTTGCAATGAATCTGGATTCAGATATAAAAGGCGTATATTCAACACCAGTTTCATCTTTCAATAATAATTATTTTTTAATGGATCGAGCCCAGCTTTTAAAGATTGCACCTAATACCGAAACCAAACTTGCTGTTTATGGTAATTTAGATAAGATAAGCAGGATAGTAGGTAATAAAGGAACTGTTAGTACCTGGATAGATCAAAATGAAAGTCTTTATGCAGCAATGAAGCTTGAACAAGCTTTGATGTATGTAACCCTTTCAATAATGAGCATAATAGTATTGGTAAATCTTTCCTCCTCCTCAAAGAATTTGCTTGATTTAAAAAGAAATGAAATTGCAATGCTTTCAGTTATGGGAATGAAGAGATCTGATATAATAAAAATATTTACAAATCAAGCCTTGGTAATATCAACTGTTGGTGTTGTATGGGGTTCAATATTATCCTATTTATTCTTAATAAATGCACCAAATATGATAGGTTTTTTAAATGGAATTACAGCTGGAGCTATAGCAATATTTTCAGTTCCTTTAAAGCTTACCTTTTCAATTGTAAATTCCCTTGAAATAGCCATACCAATTTTATTGCTAACTGCTATAATAAGTTATATGGGATCAAAGAAAATATTAAAAAATGATGGAATGGAGATATTAATTAATGAGTAACATTTTAGAAATAACAGATTTATCAAAAAGCTTCCCTTTACCATCAAAGAAAAAGCTAGAAATTCTTAGTGACTTAAATTTAAGCATTGAAAGCGGAATTTCAGCCTCGATAGTAGGAAAAAGTGGCTGTGGTAAATCAACCTTACTTCAAATTGCAGCATCACTTTTGAAACCCACCTCAGGTAGCATTAAAATTGATGGAAAAGAGATTTCAAAGATGAATGAAAGAGAGCTATGCAATTTAAGATGCAACAAGATGGGATTTATCTTTCAGAGTTCACTTCTTCTTGAAGATTTTAATGCACTTGAAAATATAGAAATGCCTTTGCTTATAAAAGGTGAAAGTAAGAAGAAAGCAGAAAAAAGAGCGCTTGAATTAATTGACCTTGTAGGACTTATGGATAGAAAAAGTCACCGAGTTGATCAACTATCGGGTGGAGAAAAGCAAAGAATTGCCATTGCAAGATCTCTTGCTAACTCTCCACGCATTATATTTGCAGATGAACCAACTGGATCTCTTGATGAAAAAAATGCTTCTTTTATTGAAGATATGCTGCTTTCTCTGGTAAGAAAAGAAAAAACTACTTTAATTCTTGTAACTCACAATAATGTTTTTGCAGATAAATGTGATAAAAAGTTTATTTTAACCTTTGGTAAAATAGAAGTTCCTGAAGTTAAAGAAATAAAAACAATTGAAGATGACCGCAATGATTTAATTGATTTTGGAAAAAAAATAGTAAATGAACAAGGTTCTGAGAAATTTGAAAAATCTAATTTAAATATAAGATTGAGTTCTTTTGATTTAGCAAGGGAAGACGATTGATGAAGGACCTTCAAAGAATATTATTATCTAAAATATTATTTTCATCACAAAGAAAGAAATTAAAATCTTCTTATATTTTGATTACTCTTGTTGTAATACTTCTTGTTCTATCACAAGTCTTTGTTGATAGCATGACAGCTGGTATTACAAAGAGATATGCCCTTTTGGGTTCAGGCCATATTGAAACATCAGTTCTTAATGATGTTTCATCATATGATTTCATTGAAGAGTCAAATGATGTTGCAACAGGAGCAGCTCTTGCCTATGGGAAGGATGATATATCCCAAATTGTAATGCTAAAGGGTGTTGATGTTGCTTATTTTGATTACAAAAGAGCTTCTGTAATTTTAATCAATCGCAGTGAGGAAGAAAGTACTCTTTCAAATATATTCATATCAAAAACACTTAGTAATCAATTGAATATAAAGCTTGGTGAAAAGTTGGCAATAGTTGCAAACAACGGAAATCAACGATTGTTTCCCAAGTTATGTTTTGTAAAAGGCATTTATGATTCAGGCTATAAGGAACTTGATCAGTATTTAATCTTTTGTGATAAAGGACTTTTAAATAAAATATATAAAAATAATGTTATGCAGCACAAGGAAATTATATTAAAAGATGGAATTAGTATAAACCAGGCTATTGTTAAATTTGATGATGATGGCATAGAAGCCTTTCCTTGGTATGTCTTAGAAGGTGATTTATACCAGAATCTTATAACAAGTACTCAAACTTTAATGATGGTGTTTCTTGCAATAGCTCTTTTGAGTGGATTCTTTATTTCATCTGTTGCTTCAGATTTGATTGGTAGCTCTCATAGAAGCATTGCAATAAATAAGCTACTAGGTCTTTCTTCAAAAAAGATTAGATGGACTTATTTTTTAGCAATAGAAATCGTAACCTTGTTATCTATTTTCTCAGGAATTCTATTTGGAATTTTATTATCGTATGTATTACCAATTTTTCTTCAATTCCTTTCTCTGCAAAGTATCCCATCTCTTAGTTGGTATCTTTTAGAATTTGATATAATAATTCCATACAAGAAATTGCTTTTTATTACATTATCTCTTTTAATTGTTTCAATTTTAAGTGTTTATCTATCACTTAGAAGAGCAAATAAAATAGAGCCTATATATCTTATGAATCAAGATTAGATTATCTGCAGTTTCAATATTGCTTCTACCCCTTATTTTAGCTTATAATGCTACTATGAATTTTGAAGTTTTTGTATTAGGAACAAGTGGTATGATGCCACTTCCTGGAAGATGTTTAACAAGTGCTATGCTTAGACGAGAGGGAGAATTATTCCTTTTTGATTGTGGGGAAGGAACTCAAGTTTCCCTTAAGCAATTGAATCTAAAATGGAAAAAAATTAATAGAATTTTTATATCCCATATGCATGCAGATCATGTTACAGGATTACCTGGAATATTGATGTTATCAGCTCAAGTCGATAGAGATGAACCTCTATACATTTATGGCCCCAAGAAACTTGGAGAATATATTGAAAGTTCAAGAAGAATTCTTGATATGTATATAAATTATCCAATAATATTTCAAGAAGTAATCCCTGGAATTATAATTGAGGAAGAGGACTATTGTGTAGAAGCTGTAAAGCTTGATCACACAAAACCTTGTGTTGGTTATATATTTAAAGAAAAAAGTAGACCTGGTGAGTTTCATCCAGAAAAGGCTCTTGAACTTGGAATCAAAAAAGGACCAGATTTTGGAAAACTTCAAAAAGGGCTTACTGTTAAAAATGCCGCTGGTATTGACGTAGAACCTAAACAAGTAATGGGAGAGCCACGCCGTGGTAGAACCTTTAGCTATATTACAGATACAATGTATCTTCCCACAATTGCCGAAAAGGTAAAAAACAGTGATCTTTTATTATGTGAGGGTATGTTTGAAGAAGGGCTTGAAGATACAGCTAGAGATAAAAAACATATGACTGTAACACAAGCAGCGACAATTGCACGCGATGCAAATGTTAAAACCTTTGGACTAATTCATTATAGTCCTCGATACAGCGATTTTGAACTTCGGGCTTTGAAAATTCAAGCACGGAAGGTTTTTCCCGAAACTATTCTTACAAAGGATCGAATGATCTTTGAAATTCCCAATGATGATGCACCTGTTATTGTTTCAAAGGAAAAAACCTACCGACCCCGTTATGAACGTATAATTATTAGGAATTAGTTGTAAGTTTCTACTTGTAAGAATTAAGAGTATTAGTTAACATAATAGAAATTAAAAAAGTGATATATATTAGGAGTAATTTCAATGGATACATATGAAGTAGCACTTGAAAAAAGTAAGAAACTAGAAGCAGATATAATTAAGAATCCAAGAAACCATAGAGTATTAACAGGTGATAGACCTACAGGTAAGTTACACATAGGACATTATTTTGGATCACTTCAAAATCGTGTTAGATTATCCAAACTTGGTGTTCCAACTTGTATTTTAATTGCAGACTATCAAGTTTTAACCGATCATGATGCCTTTGATAAAATATCACAAAACACCAAGCAACTTGTAATAGATTATATCGCAGCTGGAATAGAACCGTCTAATGATGTAATTATTTATCCTCATAGCTATATCCCAGAAGCTAACCAACTGATGCTTCCTTTCTTAACTCTTGTATCCAATGCAGAATTAAGTCGAAATCCCACGGTTAAAGAAGAAATACTTGCAGCAGGTTTGAAAAGTGTAAATGCTGGTATGTACACATATCCAGTTCATCAAGCATGTGATATTTTATTCTGCAAAGGAGATGTTGTTCCAGTTGGAAAGGATCAGCTTCCCCACCTTGAGATGACAAGACTTATTGCTCGTCGTTTTAACGATAAGTTTGCAAAAGGCAATCCAATCTTTCCAGAACCAGTTGCACTATTAAGTAAAACTCCAAGCATTGCTGGACTTGATGGTAATCAAAAAATGAGTAAAAGTCGAAATAATGCAATCTATTTGTCAGCAACAGCTGATGAAACAGCCAAATTGATTAAGAAAGCAAAAACTGATTCACAAAGATTTGTCACTTTTGATCCTGTAAACAGACCTGAAGTTGCAAACCTTTTATCTTTGATATCTCTTTGTACTAATGAAACTCCAGAAGCAATTGCAGATAGAATTGGGGAGGGTGGAGCAGGTATGTTAAAGAAAACTTTAACAGAAGCATTGAATGAAGAACTAAGGCCTTTAAGAGAAAGACGAATTCAACTTGAAAACGAAACTGCCTATATTCAAGATGTATTGAATAATGGTGTAAAACAAGCTCGTGAAATTGCATGCAAGACCTTAGACGAAGTAAGAGCTGCTATGAACATGGTAATTTAAATTAATTTTATATTTTTTATGTATAATTCTTTTGGTAGTAAAATATCAAAGGATTTTTCTTTTTCAGAGCAGATTTGTTAATAAATAGCAATGTTCACAACTTAAGCCACAAATTCTCAATTTTAGGTATTATCTCTCTCATTAAAGTGGTGTCGAGTATGCCTTTTGT
>CAYWGU010000025.1:0-1832 GCA_964457975.1 uncultured Spirochaetaceae bacterium
TATGCAAAAATAACAAACCAAAAGTACAGATCCATTGGACTTGGAGTTAGTGGTTATCATCACATGCTAGCAAAGCATCAAATCAGTTGGGAAAGCCAAGCACATCTTGATTATGCTGACAAGGTGTTTGAAGCTATAAACTATAGTGCAATCAAAGCAAGCATGAATTTAAGCAAAGAAAAAGGTAGCTATGAATACTTCGATAACAGTGAATGGAAAACTGGTAAATACTTTGAAAGAAGAGATTATAAGAGTGAAAAGTGGTTAGCCTTAAAAGATGAAGTTAATAAAAATGGAATTAGAAATGCTTATCTTATGGCAGTTGCTCCTACAAGTAGTACCAGCATCTTAATAGGTACAACAGCAGGTTTGGATCCAATAATGAGTAAGTTCTATTTGGAAGAAAAGAAGAATATGATTATTCCTCGTGTTGCTCCACAGTTAAATAAAGATACCTTTTGGTATTATAAGAGTGCTCACCTAATTGATCAAAACTGGAGCATAAAGGCTAGTGGTGTAAGACAAAGACACATAGATCAAGCAATGAGTGTTAATATTTATATAACCAATGAAATGTCATTTAGGACAATTCTAGATTTATATATAGCAGCATATAGAAATAAAGTTAAAACAATCTACTACCTACGAAGTCAAGCATTAGAAGTAGAAGAATGCGCCTCTTGTAGCTCATAAAAAGAAGGAAATATTATGGATAACAATAAATTAATACGACGACCATTATTTAATGAAAATGGTGATATTACTCTAGATAAAAGAAGAATGGTTGGTGGAAATACCACCAATTTAAATGACTTCAACAATATTAAATATAGTTGGGTAAGTGATTGGTATAGGCAAGCCATGAATAACTTCTGGGTACCAGAAGAAATCAACATGGGAACCGATATCCAAGATTATAGGGTATTGGATAAATATGAAAAAGATGCCTATGATAAGGTTCTAAGTTTTTTAATCTTCTTAGATAGTGTTCAAACCGCCAATATTCCAAATGTTAGTAATTATATTACTGCCAATGAAGTTAACCTGTGTTTAACCATACAAACATTTCAGGAAGCTGTACATTCTCAAAGCTATGGCTACATGTTAGACACCATCTGTGCACCAGAGGAGAGAACCGAGATCCTCTATCAATGGAAGGATGATGAGCACTTACTTAAGAGAAATAAATTCATTGGTAACCTATACAATGAATTCCAAGAAAACCCTAACTTAAAAAGTTTGGTGAAAACCATGGTGGCCAATTATATTCTTGAGGGTGTATATTTCTATTCAGGATTTATGTTTTTCTATAATTTAGGAAGAAACAGCAAAATGCCAGGATCTGTTCAAGAGATTAGGTATATCAACAGAGATGAAAATACTCACCTATGGTTATTTAGATCAATACTTTTGGAGATGAAAGAAGAAGAACCTCAGATGTTCACCAAAGAATTAATCAACTCTTACAGAGATATGATTAAAGTTGGTTGTGAGATGGAAATTGAATGGGGCCATTATGTTATAGGTGATAACATTGCTGGCTTAAATAAACAAATGGTTACAGATTACATTCAATATCTAGGAAATCTTAGATGTACACAACTTGGCTTTGAAAAGTTATATGAGGGGCATGATAATGAACCTGATACTCTTAAATGGGTAAGTCAGTATGCAAATGCTAATTTAATTAAAACTGATTTCTTTGAAGCAAAAAGCACAGCCTATGCTAAAAGCACTGCTTTAGTTGATGATCTATAGAAACAAATTAAAATGTCAATTAAGGGCTTGGTTCAATAGTGATTCAAGTCCTTTAATTGGTAATCTATTAATCA
>CAYWGU010000025.1:1932-6360 GCA_964457975.1 uncultured Spirochaetaceae bacterium
TTTATATCATGAGTAGTAAATATTAGTTGAGCATTATCATTAAGCTCATTATTAAACATAGCAACTATTGCTCTAGTTAATTTAAAATGAAGGCTACTATCTAATTCATCTATAATAAGTATTCGACCATCTTTTAAGGCTTCAATTATATAGCTGGCTAATGCAGCAATTTTTTTTGTTCCAGTAGAATCAAATAGTAAACTAGGTACAGAAACACCTTTGTAAACTGAAGTAAGTCTTATTGAATCCTGAAGATTTTGAGGAATGTCTAATACTTTTTCAGCAGGTTTGCCATCCTTTCTTTTAAAAAGATTGAATTCAATATTATCGTCTTCACGATATTCAAAATTCTCTAAATCTAAATCTGCTTGTTTAATGAATTCTACTATTTGAGATTGTAAGTTATGTTTGTTTTTCATTATCTCAATAGTATGTTCCATAGGAATATTATTCATGTCTAAAACATCAATTTTCGAAGCAAAGGAAGTTAAAACATTTTTCATTTCTTGTAATTCTTTAAATGAATCAACATCCATAAGATAAATAAGAATATTATTTTTTGAAACTAAAGGTAGCACTTTCTCTAATTTTTTATTTGGACAATAATATTCTTTTGTAATGGTATCTCTCAACAATAATATTTGTTCTGACTCGTTGTTATATTTATCAATTTTAATTTCTATTAATTTTTCAAATGGATATTCATTTAGCGTAGAATTATAAGAAAAAGAATAGTCGTACTCTTTTCCTCTTTCAAGAAATCTAATACCTAACTTGCTTATAACATCGTTTGAAAAAAAATTTGTATTAATAGTATTGGGAAGTTGCAATAATACATTTTTAATATTTTTTATGCATTTGATTAAACTGGTTTTACCAACATTATTGGGTCCATATATGCCAGCTACTTTTAAAATATTAAAATTGTTTTCACTATGCACATTTGAAGGGAATTTTTTATTCCTCATATCAGATTTCAAGGAGAATTCTATTGGATCTGAGAAAACACTTTCATTTTCAGCTCTTACACTTATTATCATAAAAGACTCCTAAGTTCATATTGGGTAAAGTCATTATATATTGTTTTTATTTTTTATGCAACTATTTTACATGAAAGATTAAATCTGTTGATAGTATATGTTTTTATAAAAATAATTGAACGATTAGATTTACATGTGTTAATTTAATTTTCCGAAAATTATCTATTATCCTTAGTGATTCATTATATGGGTACCAGATTACAACATTAGCTATTGTTTTTAAATGAATGAATTTGCTTTTCTATTGAATGGAGTCAAAGTAGCTGTTGTAGCTATCATTGATGAATTTATCAATTTTATCTGCATCAACATCAAGACAAAGAGTTGTATATTTTTTAACATCTCTTATTTTGTCTAGGTTTCCAACAATTCTTCCAGGACATTCATCTAGCAATACAGTGCAATTCAAATCGATTGTTGTGAAATAATCCTTATGAGAGCAGTATATTACAGCTGATGGATCGTGAACGTAGCATTCATCTTTCATTGGATGCTGATCAATGTAATAATCTACTAGGTCTGCATAGAGTGATGAAATCTCTGTGTTATGATCTCTCCACTTCTTTAAATCCTTTCTGAAGGTTCTTGCTTTTTCTGTAACATCAAGGGGAACAATAGTATTATGGACACTACTCTCCATTACAATTTTAGCAGCTTTGGGATCTTGATTTATATTTGCTTCTACCTCGCTATTTATATTTCCAGGAAATATAATTGCACCAGCCATCGAGACTATCTCAGATACATGCTCAATTGTCTCTGGTTGTGTTTCAATTAGATATGCAATGTTTGTTAATGGCCCTGTTGTAACAATTGTAATATCATCTTTATACAATTCAATCATTCGAAGATAGAAGGGGACGAAGTATTCATAGTCTTCTTTTTTATATTCTTCTACCTTTAGATTTAGATTTGCAAGTCCATCCTTACCATGAATCTCTCTGCTGATTTTATCCGGAAAGAAGCTTTTTGCATCAAGGGCATGATCAAGTCCTTTTACAATTGGAATATCATTTCGATGAAATAAATCCAATAAGTATTTTGTGTTAACACAACTTTTTGTGGTAACAACATTTCCGTATGTGGTTGAGATGCCAAGTAAGTTAATCTTTGGATCAATTATTGCAATGGCAAGTGCCATTGCATCGTCAATTCCTGTATCTAAATCTAGAATTATATTTGTCATTTAAGGTTCCTTTGAATGGGTAATAGATACCTTTTATTTGAACATTGAATTTAATGCAACTACTGCTGATTTAAAAGCAAGAGGAATCTTTGCAATGTCATCAGAGGTTTCCAATTGATACAGTTCAAAGCCTTGAATTTCGTCTTTATCTTCAGCCTTCAAGGTAGATAGTAGTTTGTTACCATCTTTCTCATCAAATGTAGCTTTAAAGAAGATATCACAGGTAACATAATCAATGTCTTTATATTGGTAGTTGTTTGTAGCACTGGTAAGATATGTAATTGATGTAGGAGTTAATCCTATTTCTTCCTGGCATTCTCTAAACGCTGCTTCTTCAGCAGATTCTCCAGGATCAACAAATCCTCCAGGAACGGCTAAGAAACCCTTTCTAGGCATTCTGCCTCTTTTAATAAGCAGTATATGATTCTTGTTATTTTTCTTTATAATTGCTACAAGACCAACTGCTGCAGCAACGTTGTTGTATAGTGATAATTCACATTCGCTGCAGGACCATTTATGGTTGTCTATATAGGTTAATGTTTCTTTTCCACAATTTGGGCAATATTTTAAATCTTTCATTATATTAATCTCCTGTTGATTTGATTATAGTACAAAATCTAAATTTTTAGGTATAAATGATTGAACAAAGCATGCTTTCAATTTCACTGTTATAAAGTTAGATTGAACTATTCTTCATCCTCTGTTTCAACAGGAATAAGATGTTCAATTGACTTATAAAGTTCATTGGCTCGAATCTCAATTATGTTGTTTTCTTGGTTTCTATTTATCTTGTTTAGTTGCTCAGATGCACCTTTAATATCTTTCTCTTCTACAAGAAATAGGGCAGAGTAATATCTTAATGTTTGAAGATTTAGGTTGTTACCACCATGGTTTGTTATTTCCCATAATGTGTTAACTTCAGATGAATTTAATTTTTCAGATTTTGCAATCTTCAATTGAAGTTTTTTTTGAACAACACTGTTGTTTGTAAGAATGGATTTGTTTTTCCCCTTACCAGCATTTAGGTTGATGTATTTCTGGAGTACACGGATGTCTTCATCCATATTATCAAAATCTTCTTCAAGAAGCTTGTAGCTAATTTTATTGCCTAGTAGCAAGGCCTTATCTTCTTCACTTGTTGCAATGGTACTTATTTCATCAAGTATCTTATATGCCTCACTGAACTTTCCATCATAACTTAAAGCATTTGCTTTATGTGATAGAATCAAGGTTTTAACCTTGTCTTTTACAATAGATAAATCAATTGCATCATCAATCTCACTTAGGAAGAGAGAAGGATTGCACTCATCATAAAGAGTAGCAAGGATGTAGGACAGTTTCTTATTATCTTTATTGCTAACCAGTGAATTTGAAATTACAAATAAAAAGGCAAATATAATGCCTGTGGTTGTTAAGGCCTGCAAAGGAGTCCTTGAATTAAAAGCAACTGCTGCATATAAAACAGAAATTGAAATATCGATTTTATATAGTGTTTTGCTAAGTTTGATGTTTTCATTAAAAAATAAGTTCATTGATTTTTCCTCTGTTTCAGAAGAATAAAGGGCAATGTATAAATTTTCAAGGTAGCGACGTAAATAATAAAAAGTTTTGGTTTATATTGCTATAAATGAATGTTTCTACGTATCTTAATAATTGATCAACCTTGCACCTGTAATAATTTATTTATTGGTGTTTTTTGAAGAAAAGGCTTAATGTAATTTTACTTTGGAACAAAGTGAGACTTCTTTATTTTAGGTCTCCAAATATTAGATTTAGTTGCCTTCATCTGTCTGTTTATAATATCAATCGAATGAATTTTAAGGTTTGTATGTGGACTTATAAAATTAGGTATCTTTTAGATTGTGTCTGTTATAATTATAACTATATAATCTGGATATCACATTGATCCCTTTTGTTCAGAAATTTTAAATAAATAATACAAGTTTCTTCCCTTAGATAATGAATTATTGAAACAGGGGGCAATAAAAAGCCAAATACGATGGAAATCTTTTCTCTCTGTAAGATCCAATAGAAACTGTTCACAAAAGAGTGGTATCAGCAGCAGTGGTTGCTGTTTGATTTTGACTTGTATTCGAAAATAGATTCCCATAGAGCAGCTAAGTTGTTATGAATTTAGTGAAATGCTCCAAATGTATCTAGTGAAATACTCCAAATGTATCTAGTGAAATACTCCAAATGTAT
>CAYWGU010000025.1:6460-29895 GCA_964457975.1 uncultured Spirochaetaceae bacterium
ATACTCCAAATGTATCTAGTGGAACTTTATAAATTACTAGGATAGAGATGTAATTAATTTGTGAGGCATTAAATGATTAATTATAAGAAAAGAGTCTTAGATGATGTAATTGAAGATTATTTATCAGCTTTTGGTGCTGTTGTTAGAGTTAAGCTAAAGTGCCCACATATCCTTAAGTTTAAAAGCCCACCATGGAATATGCAAAACGAAAGTATTATAGCCTTTATATATTCATATATTTTATGAAAAAAGGTAGTACATTCTAGTAATCAGTTTTTTGTATGATGAAAGTTTTTTCTATTCTTCTAATAAAAAATCTATTAAGTTTTTGTGAATTATTCCTTCTCTATTTATTAGAATCTTATCCATGCTAATAACATATTTAGGATAATTATTATTTATATTTTTAAATGCGCCAAATTCTCTTTCAATTATTTTTTTTGTACTTAATAAATAGCATGCTTGTATATAAAAGATATCAGTTTTATTTTCAACTATAAAATCTACTTCACCTTTATACGTTTTGCCGACATAAACTTTATAACCTCTTGCTATTAATTCATTATAAATAACAGTTTCTATAAGTGCACCATATTCATTAGAACCTCTATCTTTTTTAAGAGAGAAAAATCCTAAATCTTTAACATATACTTTTTCTTCAAATGACAATTTTTTTTTGCCATTAATATCATACCTTGGAACCTTGTCTATAATACATGCATTGACGATTTTGTCTATGTAATCATAAACACTTGGTGTAGATACTTTGTAGCCATTACTATTTAATACCTTCGAAATATTGGTGCCGGAAATTGTTTTAGCTGAATTAGATATAAGAAAATCAATTACTTTTTCGAGACTTCCAACATTACTAGAATTAGTTCTATTGAGAATATCTTTTAAAACAATTGTTCCATAGATGTTTTCTAATAAAGTAATTTTACTATCTTCATCAATTTTACATACAAGAGGAATTCCTCCCCATGTAATATATTGATAAAAAAGATTGTCTATATTTTCTTCTTCTGGTTTTTTGAACTCAACAAATTCACTAAATTTGAAAGGGAGAATATTAAATTGAACTATTCTACCGCTTAATAAGGTAGCTAGTTCTTTAGATAGTAATGTAGAATTAGACCCTGTTATAAAAATACTGCAATTACAAGTTGCTTGAAAAGAATTAATTACTCTTTCAAAACCGATTACATTTTGAATTTCATCTATTAATATATAATATTTGGTTTCTGTTTTTATTTTTCCAATTAAATAATTATATAGGTTTTCATCTTTTAATAGTTCCCTATTTTTAAAATCCTCTAGACTTATATATATAATATTGTTTTTTTCAATTCCACTTGCTTCTAATTCTTCAATTATTTGTCCTAATAGAACAGACTTTCCTGAACGACGCATACCAGTGAGGATTTTGATTATTTCAGATTTATAAAAAGGTCTAATTTGTTTTAAATATAATTCTCTCTTTACAGATGCCATAAAATCCTCCTAATAATAACTGGTCTTCATTAAGTCAATTATAGTATAAGAATGCTCGATTGTAAATAGAATTAAATTTATTTAATTCTATGCTAATATTCCGTATAGAATTAAATGTAATTAATTCTATGTTATAATTACTGATAGAGTTAAAAAGAATTAATTCTATTATAGTGATATTATAACGATTTAAGTTTGATTTTAGATTAAAATAGTGAATTCAGTGCTACTAAAGCAGATTTAAAAGCAAGAGTAATTTTTTCGATATCTTGTACACTTTCTAATGGATGCAGTTCAAAACCCTGAATTTCATTGCTATCTTCAGCTTTTAGTGTAGATAATAGTTTACTTCCATCCACTTCGTCAAATGTGGCTTTGAAGAATATATCACATGTAACATAGTCAATATCCTTATACTGGTAGTTATTTGTAGCACTAGTAAGATATATGATTGAGGTTGGAGTTAATCCAATCTCTTCCTGACATTCTCAAAAGGCTGCTTCTTCAGCAGATTCTCCTGGATCAACGAATCCACCAGGAACTGCTAAAACCCCTTTTCTAGGCATCTTTCCTCTTTTAACAAGTAATATATGATCTTTGTTTTCCTTCTTTATTATAGCAACAAGACCAACTGCAGCTGCAACATTGTTGTAAAGTAATAATCCACATTCACTGCAAGCCCATTTACGATTGTCGATATAACTAAGTGTTTCTTTTCCACAATCAAGGCAAAATTTTGGGTCTATCGGCAATCTTTCATAATAATTATCTCCAGTTTTGCTTATTCAACTTCGTCTTCAAAGTCATCTTCAATCTTTTCAGCAGGTATTTGTGATTCAATTGTTTTATACAGCTCATGTGCCTTTATTTCAATTATATTATTTTTTGATCTAAATGGAATTTTATTTAGTTGCTCTGCAGCTCCTACAATATCTTTTTCACCTATAAGAAATATTGCAGAATAATATCTTAATGATTCAAGTTTAAGACTATTACCACCATGGTTTGTAAGATCCCATAATGTATTAACTTCGTTTGAATTTAATTTTTCACCTCTAGCAATTTTATATTGAGTTTCTTCTGGAAAATACTTTCTTCTGTAAGAAATGATTTCTTTTTTTTCTTTCCACCATTCTTTTTCAAATAGTTTTGAAGAATTTTAATATCATCGTGAACAGTACTGAAATCTTCTTCAAGTATTTTATAGCTGGTTTTATTACTAAGAAGCATAAGTTTATCTTCTTCACTTGTTGTGATAGTATCTATTTTATCTAGTACCTTATATGCTTCATCAAACTTTCCTTGATAACAGTATGCATTAGCCTTATGAGAAAATCATTTTTTCCAAGTATTATTTTATTCTGCATTTGGATTTTACATGTAAATTATTTTGGATTTATTTTAAAAACAGATAAAAATAACAGCAACAATAATGAAAATAAAATAGTCTCCCGCATTTATAGAGCAGAAGACTAGTCTTTACTATTTTAATCCAACTTAATTAATTGATGAATTGAGGAATAGGGCTTACCTTTTTCTCATCCTTCAGTAAATATTTGATTCCCTCAACTGCAGCTATTGCTGCACTAGTAGTTGTTGTATAAGGAATTTTCTGAAGCAGTGCAATAGATCTTATATCATCATTGCTACTTATGGAGCGAAATCCCATAGGTGTGTTTATTACAAGATCAATTCTTCTGCTACTTAAGTTATCAACAATGTTTGGATGACCATCCTTTGTTTTTAATATTACCTCACATAGGATACCTTCTTCAAACAAATGACGAGCTGTTCCCTGTGTTGCTGCAATTTCAAAACCAAGTTTTAAAAGTTCCTTTGCAACTGGTACAATGGTTTGTCTATCTTTTTTGTTAACACTTATCAAGACCTTACCACTTGTTGGAAGTTTGTTTCCAGCACTGATTTGACTTTTGGCATATGCTTCCCCAAAGGTTTCACCAGAACCAGTTGTCTCTCCTGTACTTCTCATCTCAGGTCCAAGCATTGGATCAATATCAATGAATCTATCAAATGAGAATACAGCTTCTTTGATTGCCCAACCCATGTGACATTTTCCCTCTCCAATGTTTGAATACGTTGGTACAAGTCCTTGTTCTTTAAGTGAAATACCTTGCCATACTTTAACTGCAGTTTCAATTAGATTTACTCGGCTGTATTTAGATATGAAAGGAATTGTTCTACTTGCTCTAGGATTTACCTCAATTATGTAGAGTGTTTCATCCTTAACTGCAAATTGAATGTTTATAAAACCAATAAGATTCATTCTTCTTGCAATCTTCAAGGTGGCAACTCTCATCTCTTCTATGATAGCTGGACTTGATTTGTAGGGAGGAAACACTGCAGCACTATCGCCACTGTGGATACCAGCAGCTTCAATGTGTTGAAGAATTCCACCTATGTATATATCCACTCCATCACTTATTGCATCAAGATCATATTCAAATGCATCTTCAATGAATTGATCAATCAGAATTGGATGATCTTCATCAAAGCTTACTTCATTGTTTTCAAAGTAATTATCAACATCATCTTCGCAGTATGCTATGAACATTGATCTACCACCAAGAACAAATGAAGGTCTAAGTAGAATTGGATATCCTATCTCCTTAGCCTTACAATGGATTTCATCCATTGTAGAGCCCATTCTGTTGGCTGCTTGATTGAGTCCTAGTTCCTGTAGTATTTCTGCAAATTCACCTCTATCTTCTGCCGCATCAATACCTGAAAGGGATGTACCAATTATTTCAATGTCCTTTTCATCCTTCAAGGCTTGTGCAATATTCAATGGAGTTTGACCTCCAAGTTGTATTACAAGCTTCTTTGCATGTTCCTTTCTAAGTATTTCCTTAACTGTTTCTCCATCAAGAGGTTCAATATAAAGTCTATCACTTACATTGTAGTCAGTACTTACAGTTTCTGGATTTGAATTAATTATTATTGTTTTTAATCCAAGATTTCTATAGGCCATTGATGATAATGAGCAACAGGTATCAAACTCAAGTCCCTGTCCAATTCTGTTTGGACCACTTCCAAGAATGACAATGGCATCCTCACCAAAAGGTTTGCCCTCATCTATCTCTCCATAGGTGTTGTAGCAGTATGGAGTTAGAGCCTTGAATTCTCCTGCACATGTATCTACAAAGTGGGAGCTGATGTGAATATTTGCTTTGTATCTTATATCTTCAACTTCTTTACAAGTAATTTTTGTGAGTTCTGCAATTCTCTTATCACTCATACCATTCTCTTTGGCTTTTTCAATTAATGCTGCAGTTATGGTTTTAGCATCAATTATCTCATGGTCCAGAAGAGTTTGCTGATAAAGTTGATAGATGAACCAAGGATCAAATCCTGTTTGCTCATTTAACCTCTTCATTGCACTCTCGCCTTCATCAAAAAGCACAGTATATATTGCAAATATTCTCAATGGGTGAGCGTTTGGAAGATACTTTTTAACATCCTCGCTTGAAAGAGGAACAAGTCCTTCCATTTTTCTTTCAACAGATCTTATTGCTTTATTTAATGCTTCAATGGCAGTTCTTCCAAGGGCAAGGGATTCTCCAACAGATCTCATTTGAGATCCAAGAGCTGAGGGTTGCAATGGAAACTTTTCAAGTTCAAAACGTGGAACCTTAACGGCACAGTAATCAAGAGCTGGTTCAAAGCAGGATACACTCTTACCTGTAATTTGGTTTACAACCTCATCAAGAGTGTAACCAACAGCAAGCTTTGTAGAGCAGAAGGCAATGGGGAAACCTGTTGCCTTTGATGCAAGGGCAGACGATCTTGAAACACGAGGATTCATCTCAATTACAACCATCTTCTTGGTTTTAGGATTTACTGCAAACTGCACATTTGATCCACCACAGTCAACGCCGACCGCACGTAATATGTTTATGGATGCATCTCTCATATCTTGATATTCTTCATTATTCAAGGTTTGAATTGGTGCAATGGTAATTGAATCACCTGTGTGAACACCCATTGGGTCAATGTTTTCAATTGAGCATACAATGATTGCATTGTCATTTTTATCTCTCATGACCTCCATTTCAAATTCCTTCCAGCCAATAAGAGATTCCTCAATGAGTATCTCATTTACAGGACTTTCTTTTAAGGCTCTTTTTGTAAGGGTCACAAATGTTTCAAGATCATATGCTATGGCTCCACCTCTACCGCCAAGCGTAAAGCTTGGACGAAGAATTATTGGAAAGGGTATCAATTTTGTTGCTTCAAGTGCCTCTTTTTCAGAGTGAACTACAACGCTTTTTGGAGATTCAAGATTTAATGATGAAACCAAATCTTTAAACATTCCTCTATCCTCTGCCTTATTGATGGATTCAATTGAAGCTCCGAGTACCTCTACATTATATTTTGTTAATATTCCCGCATTGCTTAAATCAATTGTTAGATTCAATCCAGACTGACCACCCACTGTTGATAGTATTGCATCGGGTCTTTCTGTTTTGATTATCTCCTCAAGGTAAGCAGTGTTAAGAGGCTCCATATAAACTTTATCACTTAAAGATGGAGTGCTCATCATTGTAGCAGGATTTGGATTTACCAATATTACATAGTATCCATCTTCCTTCAGTGCCTTTATTGCTTGGCATCCACTGTAATCGAATTCACAAGCCTGCCCGATAATAATAGGACCACTACCGATTACCAATATCTTATGTATATCTTCTCTTTTACTCATTATTTGGCATCCTTTATAAATTCATCAAATATTGATTCACCTTCTCTAGGACCAGGTCCTGCTTCAGGATGAAATTGCACACTTTTTATATTCTTTGATGGAACACTGATTCCTTCAATGCTATTGTCATTGGAATTAACAAACCATACCTTGCATATCTCTGGTAGCATGGAACTCACAAAGCTATGATTCTGAGATGTAACAAAGCATCGTCCATTTTCTAGATTTGTTACAGGTTGGTTTCCACCATGGTGACCAAAGCTCATCTTGCTTGTTTTTCCACCAAGCGCAAGTGTTATTATTTGATGTCCAAGACATATTCCTTGAATAGGAATTTTTCCAACAAGACTTCTTACAACTTTAATGGCATTTGTTTGAACCTCTGGATCTCCTGGACCATTTGATAGGAATAGGGCATTATAGTTACCCTCCAATACATCGCTTTCACTAAAAGTTGGAGGAAGAAGAGTTACCTTAACTCCTCTTTTATAGAGAGCCTTTATAATTGATTTCTTTATTCCAAAATCAACTAGGGCATAATGCTTACCACAATCATAAAGATGAGGATAATCAACATTTATTTCTGGATTTTCAATTATCTTCTTGGTTGCAACCTTTTCAACTGGATTCAAAGACGAAATAAAAGGAAAGGCCAAAAGATGTTTTATAACTAAATCCTTTTCTACCTTTCCTAAATTATCACATTGAACAATAGCCGCTCTTTTAAAGCCTGTATCTCTTAGATGCAATGTAAGCTGTCTTGTATTCACATCTGAAATACCAACAACATCATTATCTACTAAATACTGATTGAGCGATATTCTATTTTCAGGAACAGGTCCCTCATAATAATTCTTAACAACAATTGCTGAGCTGTGAATCTTTTCTTTTAATAAGTTTTCCTCACTACCAATTTCAATACCATAATTCCCTATATGAGGATAGGTGAATGTAACTATCTGACCCTTATAGGATGGATCGCTAATTATTTCTTGGTATCCAACCATGCTGGTGTTAAAAATTAATTCACCACACGTTTTGTTGGTTGTTATTTTATCAATGGTTGGAGCTGCTGCTCCAAAACCTTTTCCCTGGTATGTATTACCATCTTCAAGTATAAGATAAGTCAAAGTTTACTTCCTTTTTTTGTACAATCAATAATATAAGAAATATATCCTAAATTGAGGCAATCTTATAAAATATCTGTTGCAATATCAAGTAGCTTGCAACATAAAATGTATAAAAAACTAAAAAAATGTATTAATATGCAACTATTTTTGTATATTATTGCATAAATGTATTTATTTATTTTTATTTGTTGCATAATGGACTGATTATTGCAACATAAGTTGATTCACCTTATGTTTAATTAAATTTATAAAACCATAATATAAGACAAAATAGAAAATCTATTTTGAAGATAAAGCTGCCTGAAATGCTTAATAAATATTTAAAAATAGGAATTTTTGCCTATAATAAATAGGTTTTATTTTTTTATGGTTTTATTTATAAAAGAATGGTAGACTGAGGGGTATAAAAATATATATAAGGAAACATATAATGCTAAATACACAGGTCGACAAGGAAATTCCTCTAGATTGTAATGAGCAAAAGGCAAAGGATATTTCAACCCAGTATTTATCATTGATTCACAACCATGATATAGATGGTGCCATTGACTTTCTTGCACCTCAATTTACCTGGATAGGACTTTCTATATACACTGATAAAAAAGTTGTAAGAAACATTCTTGTTTTAGAAATGTCAAACTCACGGGAGTATATTTTTCATAACGCCAAAATTAAAGTTCAAAAATTATGTGATTCCTTGTATCTTATCTTGCTTCCAATAACCATTCAGCGTAAATCAGCCTCTTCAAATAATATTGTAGCATCTGTAATTGTTGATATAAAAATTGAAAAGATCATTTCAATAACACTACCCATTGAAAACAAAGAACCAATATGTGATGACTATACAGTTGGTACCATTCACTTTTGTCTTGATGATAAATTAACAATCAAAAAGATTGATGATGAGGTATCGCATTTTTTGTCATTTTTTGACGCAAAAGAATTCACAGAATATTTTGATAATGGTCTTATCAATGCGATTAAGTGTGAAGACAAGAAAGGATTTATAAAATTATTACATAACAATAAATCAAATTATTCTAAATTCGTTTCCTATGTATCTGTGATGAATAAAATGGGTGAATTTATTGAGATAATATTTGAAATTTGCATTATTCAGATAACTGATTCCACCTTTGAAATATCCGCTGCAATTCATGATTCAATGAGCCTTGATGATTTAAAAATGCTCAATGGCCAGCGCTTTTCTCGATTGACGAATATATTAAATAATTCTCCAAGCCCTTTTTTCTATAAAAATATTGATGGTGAATATCTTGGTTTTAATAAGGCTTATTTGAAAAACCTTGGAATAAAAGATTCTTACAACCTTGTGGGTAAAACCGATTATGATTTTTTAAGTAAGGAAACATCTGATTTACATATGTTGGAGGATCTTGAGGTAATAAATAAAAAGAAAAACATAACACGATACACAAAAGTAGAGAGGGATGGTGGAATTACAAATCATTATCAATATACCAAATCGCCTTTGATTGAAAAGGGTAAGGTTGTTGGTATTTTATGCTTTTTAGTGGATGTTTCAGATGTTAAAAATCTAAATAACGAGTTAATTAAATCTCAGTCTGAATTGAATTACATATTTAATAATTCCCATATTGCATATTTTTTAAAGGATACCAATTTAAGATTTAAACGGGTCAATGAAACCTTCTTAAAGACCAATAATTATAAATTATGGGATGTAATTGGTAAAACAAATGAGGAACTATTTGGTTCTTCTGTTGGAGCTTTTAATTTTTCTACACTAGAGCGAAAAATACTTAAAACAAAGAAGCCCTTTTCTCTATCACAGTTTATGACAGGTCAAAATGGAAAAAATTTTTATTTCTCAATCATTGAATCACCCTTATTTGATGATAATCATAATGTTACAGGAATAGTTGGATCCATAGAAGATATAACATTATCTGTTGAAAGGCAAATTAAACTTGAAGCAAGATATAAAAGTACGATGAAGTTTATATCTGCTGAGAATTTCTTAGCTTTTGTAAGAATGGATTTGGACGATTTTAAAATTGTAGAATTCCAAAGTGTAAATGATATTGGATTTAATGAATCGGTAGAATTAAATGATAACATATTGCAGTTCTTTATAAGAAAGATGGTATATGAAAATGAAAAAAAAGAAGCAAAAAAAATATTTAATTATGAAAATTTAAAATTTTCTTTCTCCCCTGAAGGTAGATTTAACAGTGAATATACATTTGCCCCCAATTCAACTAGGCTAAATGTTGCAAATATTGAGGTCACCTACAATATAAATCCATCAAATAATCACAGAGAGGTGTTTTTATATGCTATGGATGTTACAAAAAGGTACCAATTAAATGAACTTGTAAAATCCATAACAAAAACCGGCTATGACTTTATTGTTAAGATAAGTGTTCAAATTAATAGATGTGAATTTATTGTATTTGATAAGAAAATATACAAATTTGAAAAGAATCAGAATACATTTAATATTACTGAGTTTTTAGATATTCTTTTTAAAGACACTGAAAACAAGATTCCAGAGAGGGATTTTAGTGCAAGCTTTGTAAAAAAGGAATTGGCTAATAACGACGAATTTAAATATTCCTTTGATACCACTAATGGAAGGCGTAAGAGTCTTGTTGTAAGATCACTTAATAAAGAACGGGAAACTTATTTGTTGACCCTAATCGATATTACAGATATTACACTGAAAGATAAAATTCTTCAGGAGAGGTTACAAAAATCTGTTATTGATTCTGAAAAAGCAAGTAATATTAAAACAGACTTCCTTGCAAGAATGAGCCATGATATGAGAACTCCATTAAATGGAATAATGGGTCTTGCAGATTTTGGTGTTGAAGAGGCATTAAATGATGATATGAGAGAGTACTTTTCAAAGATAAAGATCAGCAGTAGATATCTACTAACTCTTTTAAATGATGTACTTGATATGCAAAGCATTGAAAAAGGGAAAATTAGAATATTTCCTAAGGTGATGATTGCTGAAGAATTCATTAGAGAGGTTGAAACAATAGTAATTCCGTCTGTGAATGCAAAGGATATAGCTTTGAAGGTCATTCTACCCTCTACTGGTCCTAAATATTTATTTGATGATTCAGTTAGAATATGCCAGGTGCTTGTTAACATCTTGAATAATGCAATTAAGTATACAGGGGTAAAAGGTCACATAACTTATTCGACAGAGTACATAGGTGGTTTAAAACATATATACAAGGTAACAATATCGGATGATGGTGTTGGTATGAGTGATGAATTCCAACAGCATATGTTTGAAAGCTTTACAACTGAAACAAACAAGTATTCCTCCATTGAAGGTGGTACAGGACTAGGCCTTGCAATATCAAATAATCTTGTAAGTTTGATGGGAGGTCATATTGAATGTTATAGTACCCTTGATGTTGGAACAACCTTTACTATATTCATTCCAACTCATCCAATAACTGAGCAAAAATATCTTACCAAAACAGTATCAAATGATTTAATAAATCTTGATGAGTTAAAAGGCAAGAGAATATTGATATGTGAGGACAATAAAATAAATATAATGATTCTTGAAAAGCTATTGCAGGAAAAAGGACTTGTGGTTGATACTGCTGAAAATGGTAAAATTGGAATTCAAAAGGCTAAAAATAATACGTATGATGCAATCTTTATGGATATAAGAATGCCAATTATGGATGGCCTTACAGCAGCCTCTCTTATCAGGAAAAAAGATAAAAAAATTCCTATCATTGCTCTTAGTGCAAATGCTTACAAAGAAGATGTTGATAAATCAATTGAAGCGGGAATGAATGCCCATCTTTCAAAACCAATAGATAAGAATGAATTATTTACTACATTGCGTCTTTATTTAAAATAGACATAATGAAATTATACAAATAAATTCATTGAGTCTAGTTACAATTGCTTGAATGTATTTAAGCAATTGTAATATTATAAAGGCACCATACCTTGTTTCTTTGAGTTGAAATTTTGTGTGGTTCTAAAGCAAAAGGAAACAAATAAAGAATGAGCATCAAAAGGCCCAAAACATCAACCACTTTAATTGATACAAGAATAAATCAATTCATTAAAGATATGTTTGATGATATATTAATAGATAAAGATGAATCCAAATTAGATAAATATTTCACTGATGATATTAGATTGCATGGAGTATTTGAAGGTGTAGAAGTTGATGGCTTTAATGAGCTAAAATCCTTATTCCTTGGTTTCAAAAGAAGCAATAAGTATAAATTTAATTCCAATTCTTTTGATAATATAATTACTGAGTTCTCTCCTACCTTATATGGTGCCGTTTTTAAGAGTGATAGTCTCTTTATCAAAAATGAAAGAAGGGATTATAAAATTAGAATATCATCAATTATTGTTATTGACGATGATGATACTTTTAAGTTCAAAGATTTAACATTGACCTTTCTTTCAAAGAAAACAAAAAAGATAGCTGAAATATCCATTTATTCAAGACTTAAAGCAGTGTTTGACTCGAGTCCATCTCCTATATTTATTAAAGATTTGGACGGCCGATACCTAGCAGTAAATCAAAAATTCTTGGATTTTTATCATTTGAATAGTGAACAGCAGCTCATAGGTTTTACATGTGAATCAATCCTAGATGGGAAATATTCAACAAATTGCCAAATAACTGACAGACTGGTAATAAAGGAGAATAGATCCATTAATGGTGTTGAAGTAATCACCAATGAGGATGGAAGTAAATCCTACCTTCAAATATCAAAGAAACCTTTTTATGAAAATGGAGTCATTATTGGACTTATAGGATATATTTATGATGTAACCTCTCTTAAAACAATAAGCAATAATTATGCTTTATCTGAATCTGAGATAGAGTATATTTTTAACCAATCTGAGGTGGTATATTTTGTAAAAGACACCAATAAAAGGTATACACGAATCAATAAAGTCTTTGAATCTACCTTCAATGTTACCAAAGAAGATGTTTTAGGCAAGACGGATGAGGAGATCGATTGGAAATATAACAATGATAACATGAAAGCTATTAAAGCTATGATGGATGAAAATACCAATCAAGAATGCACTCATTTTATTCTTGATAAAGATAGTAATCAAAAGTATCTATCCATCATTGAAAGACCTCTTAGAATTAAAGGTATAAAAACAGGAGTGTTTGGAATTTGTCGAGATATTAGCCAATCAGTTGCAAAGAATATTGAATTGAATAAGAAATATAATAATTCAATTAAGTATAGAAAAGAAACACTTGCTTTTGTTGTAGTTGACCTTGAGGATCTGAGAATTACTGAATGCTATACAAGAAATGATGAATTATCTCTAACTGGTAAAGTCTACAATGATGTGGTTTTCAAACTTTTTTCTGATATCATTACTTATGAGAGAGATAGAAAGGACTTCTATTATCATTTCTTCCCTAAAAATCTTATTGATAATTTCACACTCACAGAGAAATACAATATTAAATGTGATATGGTGACATTTATTAAAACCTCCATGACCGCTAATATTTCAATTGATTACTCCTACAATAGTGTAACTAACCACAAAGAGGCATATATATTTGCAACTGATATTTTCAAAGAAAGACAGATGCGAGAAATTGTTGAAAATGTAAATTCAAGTGAATATGACTTCATTGTAAGAGCTAACTTTCAAATAGATACTGTGGAATATATAATATCAAATCAATCTCCAATAACTGAAAGGGTTGGAACTATTTCTTCTGTGCAATCATTTCTTGATTGCATTTATGAATCAAATGGTACAAAACCTTTAATTGCAGCTAATTTTATAAGTGATTTGAAAGCTCATTTAGAATTAAGAGATGATTACAGATACACTATAGATTTTGAAAATGGTAAGAGAAAGAGTACAATAATAAAAACAGTTGATAGAGAGAATAGTGTTTTTCTGATCTTGGTGCAGGATATAACTTCAATTACTGAAAAAGACAGAGCTATTAAGAATAAATTGGAAAGAGCCGTTTCGACTGCTGTTGAAGCAAATAAGGCAAAATCAGATTTCCTTGCAAGAATGTCTCATGATATGAGAACACCGTTGAATGGTATTCTAGGAATTTCTGACTTTGGCTTCAAGGAATCGAATGAGCCTTTAATGCGTGATTATTTTTCAAAGATAACCAGCAGCAGCAACTTCTTGTTATCACTTATTAATGATGTCCTTGATATGCAGAGCATAGAAAAAGGCAAACTTAAAATCTATTCAATTCCTCTTAAAACTAAAGATTGCTTTGAAGGAATTGGTATAATAATATCACCTCGTGCTAAAGAAAAAAACATAACACTAAAAATAACCAAGACCAGTGATGGTCCTGAATATATTTTGGGAGACTGTCTTAGAATGCAGCAGATATTCTCCAATATTTTAGGTAATGCAATTAAATATACTCCTAGAAATGGTACTGTCAATTGGGTTATCTCCTATTGGAGTGAAGGTAATAAAAATTATACCAAGCATGTTATAAGTGATAATGGAATTGGAATGAGTGATGCCTTTCAAAAGCACATGTTTGAGAGCTTTTCTACTGAACCAAATCAATATTCACAGAGTGAGAGATCTTCTGGTCTAGGTCTTGCTATTGTTAAAACAATGATTGAATTAATGGGTGGTAGCATTAAATGTTATAGCATACTTAATAAAGGAACCTCTGTTGAGATAGAACTTCCATTAAAAATAATAAGCAAGAAAAAATATAATGAAGCTCAAGTATTTGATGTAATGAAGGTTGTTAAGCTTGAAAATAAAAAAATTCTGCTATGTGAAGACAATAAGATTAACATCCTAATTACTAAGAAAATCTTAGAGCAAAAGAATATCGTTGTCAATGTAGCAGAAAATGGTTTGATTGGAGTTGAAATGGCCAAAATTGGTTGCTATGATGCAATCCTAATGGATATAAGAATGCCAATTATGGATGGACTTGCTGCCGCAAGAAAGATAAGAGAGTTTAATAAGTTAATTCCTATAATTGCAGTAAGTGCAAATGCCTATGAAGAGGATAAGAAGAAATCGCTTAGAAGTGGAATGAATGCTCATATATCTAAACCTATAAATCAGATGGAGTTGTTTAACTCCCTTCAAAGTTTGCTATAAATAAACATCAGAGATAACAGATATAATTAAAAGATGATCCTTTCAATAATTTAGTCTAGGTTTTAAAACTGCATAATTAATAAAAAGTTGTGAGATCTTATTAGCTATGCTATAATAATTCAAATTTGGGTAAAGAATTATTCTAATTGATTAATTTTAAAAAAAAGAATAGGAAAATATAAAAAATATGAGTGAACTTTCACCTAGGGAAAACTTGGCTAAATTTTTAAACAAAAGTTTGGCAAATAATTTTATAAATGAACTTGTTGTTAATTGCAACATAGGTGAATCTTTGGTGTTTTTTGATGAAGATATAGTTTTAATTGATAATGCATTTCCAAATGACAGGTATCGAGAGATTTATGGTAAAGAAAATGTTAAAGAATATTTTGAAACTTTGTTTGTTAGAAAACCAAAAATATTTAGAGTTAAAAGTCGAGATTTAAAGTTAATCAAGCTAGCTGATGAACTGTATAACATTTCAATTACCTTAAAAGGTATTTCAGTAGAAAATAACAAAAATTCAATATTCATGATCAAGCTTGGAACCATAACTGATAACAACAATTGTTTTATGATAAATAGCATTGAACTGTATTCAATTGTGAATATAGATAATAAATCCAATAGAATGAATGGTGGTTTGATTTCCTTTTCATTAAACAAGTCTCTTTCCATAGGCTTTATATCTGACGGATTTTTATCATTTTTAAAGTATGAGCACAAAGGCGAGGTTTTAAGTGATCTCGATGGTCGATTAAGTTCTGCCATTACCCTTAAGGATAAAAGCTGTTTAAACAGGGCAATTGATAATTCAATTGCAGCTAAAACACACTTTAAAACTTCAATCAGCATCAAAAATGCAATCGACTATTATATTGATGTGGATATATTGGGTCAAACTTTGATGCTTGATGATAACAAGTATGAGGTATTTGCAATTATCTGTGAGAGAGGTTTTGATTTGCAATTTGAAACTTTTTCAGATAGTATTTCATCTCAGTTGATAAGTCTTGCTCAAAGCTATCACAATCCAATATTTTGGAAAGACACAATGGGAAACTACCAAGGCTGCAATGTTGCATTTCTTGAACAATTCCACATTAATAGTGTTAAGGATATACTGTATAAAGATGATAGCATAATATTTGATAAAGAAATTGCAGAAAAACACCTAGAAGAAAATACGAGACTTATAAGTAGTAAAGAAAATCAATTTACAACAACAGAAAGTCTAGGGGTGGATGAGGATACAATTTATCTAAAGGTAATTAAGGTTCCTTTATATAGAAGTGGTAAAATTGTTGGCATAATTGGAGTTCTTCTCGATATTACAATGGAAGAACGGTTAAAGAAGACCATTGTTCAAAACGAAGTTGAAATTAACAGTGTATTTGCACTTTCAAATCATGGTTACTTTATAAAAGATGCTAATTTAAAATTTCTAAAGGTCAATAAAATATTCTGTGATATTGTAAATATTTCTATGGCTGAAATTATTGGTAAGACAAATGAGGAGCTTTCGATTCATGGAAACGAGGCAAGAGCTCCGGAAAAAAGGATTATTAAAACAAAGGAAAAAGTAAGCTTTATTTACACCAAACATGGAAGTAAAGGAATAAAATATTATACTGTAACTGAGAATCCGCTGTTGGATGAAAAGGGAGAGCTCATAAAAATTATTGGTAATATCATAGATACTACAGATATAATTAATAATAGGAAAAAACTTACAAAAGATTATAATCGTATAATTTCTGTATTGAATGAAAAACATAATGTATCCTATATAACGGTTGATTTAAAAACAGAGAAAATTACATCATATTTTCAGAAAGGAAATAACAGCAAACTTGTAGGGCTTGTTTATTCAAAAAAATTGATAAAATATAATGCAAGTTCATTTATTTATAAGCAAGAGGAATATGATTTTCTTGATGCCTTTAGCTTTGAATCCTTGATTAGGCTAAATGAAAATAAAGAGGAAATTAAACGAATTTATACAATCAAGAGATATGACAATACCTTGATTAAGGTATTGTTTTCAGTTGATTTTACCATAAATCCTTTTAACTCTCATGTTGAAGCAAACATTAAGTCAACAGATATAACAGAATTCCAGTATACCCGTGAAATAGTTAATAGCTTTGATAAGAGAGAATATGATTTCATTGTGAGGTTATCAACAGAAATAGATGTTTTCGTTGTTGTTTACAGTGATAAAGAACAATATGATTTTACAGGATATGAAGATAATAGCAATGTGAATACATTTCTTGATGTTTTATTTAAAAATAGCACCTCTGAAAAACCAAAAACCAAAGAATGGATTGAGGGTGCAAAAGAATGTTTTGGTCCTATTGCAGAATGGAATTTTGATATTGATACAAAAGATGGTCGACGAAAAAATATCATAGTAAGGCCATTAAGTGACAAAAAACAATCAGTGATTATTGTCTGCCAAGATATAACAGAGAGAATAAAGCACGATCGTGATATTCAAATAAGATTGGAAAAATTGGCCAATGAAGCAGTTGCTGCAAATACTGTAAAAACAGACTTTCTTGCAAGAATGTCTCATGATATGAGGACACCTCTATCTGCCATAATGGGGTTAACCGATTTTGGTATAAGCGAATCAACTGATGAGAATCTTACAGATTACTTTGAAAAGATAAAAAATAGCAGTGAGTATTTAAAAACTCTTTTAAACGATGTTCTGGATATGCAAGTTGTAGAAAAAGGAGACTTGGTTTTAAATCCTATGAATGTAAAAAGGTCACAAAGGCTTGAAGGTGTTAAAACCATAATCTACCCAAGAGCACTTGAAAAAAATATTACCTTTACAATAAATAAGATTAATGAAGGTCCTGAATATCTTTGTATAGATGCACAAAGAGTAGAACAAATACTTGTAAATATCCTTACAAATGCAGTTAAATATACACCATGCAATGGCCATATAACATGGATAATTGAATATTTTGATGACAATAATACCTCTTTTATTCGTCACATTATAAGTGATAATGGGGTTGGAATGAGTACAGAATTTCAAGGCCATATGTTTGATAGCTTTTCGCGTGAGGAAAACATGTTTAGCTCGGCGGAAGGTGGATCAGGACTTGGTCTTGTAATTGTAAAGAATATTTTAAAGCTGATGGGTGGAAGCATAAAAAGTAAATCAGAATTAGGAAAAGGAACAACCTTTGAATTGGATATTCCTATAAGACCTATAAACAAAGAAGAATATGAAAAAGATTTATCTAAAAATAGATTTTTTAATTCTCAAAGTTTGATTAATAGAAAGATTCTTGTTTGTGAGGACAATTCAATAAATATTGCAATCATCAAGAAGATTCTCTCTCAATATAATATGAATGTCGATATTGCTGCTAATGGTGAAATTGGTGTTAAATTAGCATCTCAAAATGATTATGATGCAATATTGATGGATATAAGAATGCCTGTAATGAATGGACTTGATGCGGCTAAAGCTATAAGAGAAAAAAATAAAAGTATTCCAATTATAGCAGTTAGTGCCAATGCTTATAAAAAAGATATTGATCAATCGCTTTCGTATGGAATGAATGCACACCTCTCAAAACCAATTAATAAAGAAGATTTGTTTTATACCTTAGCAACTCTGATAAAATAATAAGAGCCATTAATAATGAAGGGTATGTTCTTCAATTTTTCAAGATATGAGTAGTATCTAGAGTAATGTTGATGTAATGTACCAATTTTTTACAAAATTCATTGGGTGTTTTCTGTTATCGGTTAAACCAATTGCACTCTTATGTAACAGACGCTATCTGCATTCAATCAATTACAAAGTTAGATTTATGATTTTTAAAGTAAGAAAATTTATGCATTGATTAAGTGGTAAATACATCATTTTATTTAAAGATTAGGTTTTGCTTTATTTAGGTTGCAATGCATCTCTCTATTCGCTAACATGCCTTTTTATAAGGTTAATACCTTAAATTGATTGTTAGAACTAGGTGATGCATGAATAAAATTCATATTAACATTTTGGCAATTATTGCCTGCCTTTTATGGGCATCAGCATTTGCTGCAGGAAAATTTACTTTAAATTATATTCCTCCAGTAACTCTTGCAGGAATAAGACTGCTAATATCTGCTCTTATGCTTTCGTTGTTTGTTAAAAAGAGTGAGCTTAAAAAACTCTTTCCTTATTGGAAAACAATACTCATCTATTCATTTTAAAGATTGTTATACCTTTTTCAGCCTTCAATTTAGGTCTTGTTAGAGTTTCTGGCTCACTAGGTGCAATGATTGTAGGTTCCAGTCCCGCCATTGCCATTATTATGGCAGTTGCTTTCATATCTGAAGAATATTTTACTAAGGCGAAAGTTCTTTCAATGAGTTTAGGAATGTTTGCCATCGTTCTGCTTTCCTTTAGCAAAAAAAATGATGGAGCAAATCAAATAATTGGAGTGGTGCTGCTTTTAATAAACTGCATCTGTGTCTGCTTAAGCGATATCTACATAAAAAAACAAACTCAAATAAAATTTAGTGTAACACTAAACTTCATTCAAATTTTAATTGGAGCAATAATTGTTACTGCTATTGGTTTTTTAACTGAAGAATTTTCATTTACAGTATTCTCTGGCAACGCCCCATTGCTATTTGATTTAATATATTTATCATTCATCACCGATAGTGCTACAACAATATGGTTGAAGCTAGTACAAGAGCCCAATGTAGAAATATCGGTAATATTCATTTGGAAACTTTTAATACCCTTATTTGGAGCTATATTCAGTTGGATTATAACTGATGGTGATAATCCAACCAAGCTGTCTATCATAGCTTTAGCTATGATTTTACTCTCAATCTTTATTGCAACAAGAACTGTTAAAAGAGCTAACAAGAGATTGTTAAAGGTGTATTAATCTACATCTGCAATATCTAATTCTGAAATATCTTTTGGAAGCTTCTTAACACCAATTATGAGGAATATAGCTGTAATTATAGCAGATACTGTATCACTTATTGGAAAAGCTAACCAAATTCCAAATAATCCAAGTGTGGATGATAACAATAACATAAGAGGAAGAAGCAATATAAACTGTCGAAGAAGTCCTAAAATAATTGACGGTACACCACGACCAATTGCTTGATAAAATGTAGCACCTAGTGCTTGAATTCCAACAAATATCAATGCAGTACTGTAGATTCTAAGAGCAGGGGCTGCAACCTTTATTAGCTGTGGATCATTTCCAAACATTGAAATTAGTGGTACAGGTAATAGTATCATTACAAGTTCTCCAAGAAGTCCTAAAGCAAGTGCCCATTTTATAGAAATCCTTAAGCATTCTTTAATTCTTTTGGTTTTACCTGCTCCAAAATTATATCCAACGATTGGTTGAACACCTTGGTTAAGACCATAGATTGGAAGAAGAAATACTGTTCCAATACGATTGATTACACCAAAGGCTGCAATTGCTACATCCCCACTTAAAGATCCAAGTAGGTTGTTAGCTACCAGTGCAATGGCACTTGTTCCAAGCTGTCTCACCAAAGTAGCTGTTCCAAGGACAATTGTTCTTACAACAAGTTTTGGTTTAAGCTTGAAGTTTTCTTTTTTAAGAGGAACAGCATAACGGCCTTTAAGGAAGTAATGCAGCATGTATAGTGAACCTAATATCTGTCCAATTAGTGTTGCTACTGCTGCACCTTTGATTCCCATATGAAAACCAAATATGAAAATTGGATCTAAAATGGTATTTGAAACTGTTCCAATCAGCATGCTTTTCATTGCTGTTTTTGCATCACCAGTAGATCTTACTAGGTTATTTGAAACCATTGAAAAGGTTAAGAAGGGAAGTCCAAATAGCATAATTCTGCTATATTCGATTGCCATTGGTAAAATTGTATCTGATGCACCAAATGCCCTAAGTATGGGTTCTAAAAAGATCTCACATGTAATCATTATAATAAAGGCAACAATCATTGCAATTGTTATACCCCCAGCTGAGGAGTTTGCAGCCTCACTCATGTTCTTTTTTCCGATTTCAATGGATGTAATGGATGCAGCACCTACTCCAAACATAAGGGCGAATGCCCCGATTATCATTTGAAGTGGAAATGCAATAGAAAGAGCTGAAATAGCAAGGGTTCCAACGCCGTGTCCTACAAATATTGTATCAATAACATTGTAAAGTGCATTGCTTAGCATTGCAATTAAGGCGGGAAGTGAAAGCTTTACAAGCAGAACCTTCATATCATCTGTTCCAAGAAAATCTCTGTTTCTAGTTTTTGCCATTGGTATTTTCCTTTAATTTATCCATTATTTCATTTAGAGTCTTTACACAAACTGCCAATTCTTTTTGGTCGTCATTACTTAATGTGTTTTTTTTATTAAGACATTCTGTTTTGTTCTTTTTTCTGAGGGCGTATCCAATTTCATAGCCAATATCTGTTAATGCTAGGGTTGTTCTTCTTCTATCATCACCATCAGTAAATCGTGCTAGAATTTTTTCACTTTCTAATGAATGAACGATTCCTGTCATTGTACTTTTTTTTATGTTCGCCCTCATACCCAGTTCATGCATGCATCTCTCTGGATGAGCTAGCATCTGCAACACCAATCTACATTGATTGTTTGAAAGAGTAAGGTCTGCTTGCTCATAGTTGACATCACTCCAAACAAAATCTGCTAATTTTGGAATGAGTATTCTTGAGTAAGTAAATAATTCGTCATCATTCATATAATACCTGTTTTTATAATTTTTTTTATTAGTACGAAAATGAACTAATCAAATCTTATGATATAGCTTCATGCTTTTAATGTCAATAAATAAATATATACAGTATCCAATCTTAAGCATTGAAAAAGTTTACACGAATGAGTACTCTATACATCCTCAATGATATACGGAAATGATAAATTTTGATTATCAAGTAAGAAACTTAATTGAGTGGTAGAAGCAAGGAAAGCCGTGAAAGATAGCATAGATTTAACTAAAGGTTCGATAATGACTCATATTAGAGAGATTTCAATACCAGCAAGTACTGGTCTTGTATTTACAACTCTCTACAATGCCACTGACACCTATTTTGCAGGGCAAAAGGTAGGAGTTGCTGCACTTGCAGGAATTACCTTGGCTTTCCCCCTTTATTTTATCATCTCTGCTATAGCTAATGGACTTGGAGCTGGATCGACGGCTTTGCTATCAATATCACTGGGACAAAAAGATAATAACAAATACCATAAGTTGATGATGAACTCTGCAATCCTTGGGCTTATTGCATCACTTGTACTTGTAATTGTAGCTCCCTTCATAATAAGGCCCTTGTTAAATTTTGCAGGTGGTGAAGGTGAAACCCTCAAAGAAGGATTATCCTATCTAACTGTTATGTTCTATGGTTCAGCATTCTTTATAATGAATGGAATCTTAAATGGTATTTTGAACTCTCAAGGAGATACAAAAAGCTATAGAAACTTTTTAATTATAGGGTTTTTCTTGAATTTAATACTTGATCCTATGTTTATAATGGGTTGGTTTGGTTTACCTGAAATGGGCTCCAGTGGTGTTGCTCTAGCAACAATAATAATAATGGCAGTTGGAACGGTATATTTATCATTTAAGGTATTGAAATCCTCTGGATTTGATTTTGATTTGTTTAAAAAACAAAGACTTTCATTGGAGTTAATAAAGGAAATTCTTTCTCAAAGCATTCCTCAAACTCTAAATACGGCAACCACTGCAATAGGTGTGTTTGTAATTAACTTCTGGATTATGAAGCTAAGTAGTGGACCAAATGTTATTGCAGCATATGGTGCTGCTATGAGAATTGAGCAGTTCATTCTCGTTCCTACCTTTGGCTTAAATACTGCAGCTGTAACTCTAACAGGACAAAACTATGGAGCTAGCGATTTTGAAAGAGTTAGAGAGGTAAAATCTAAAATAATGCGAGTTGGAATGATAATGGTTTGGTCTCTTTCTCTTTTGATTTATCCATTTGCAGGAAGGTTAATTGCCCTATTCAACAGTGATCCTGATGTAATAGCACAGGGTATAAGATACTTGAGAATTGCCCTTCTTGCAGAACCTACTTATATCATCATGGGACTCTATACCAGCATACTTGCAGGAATAAAAAAACCTCATTTTGCGGTTTGGCTTGGACTTTATCGTCAGCTCATAATGCCTTACCTATTGATTACATTCCTGGTTAATGTTTTTGGGGTGGATATTGGAGCCGTTTGGTGGAGTATTTTTGCTGTTAACTGGTCAGCTGCAATAATTACAATTTTCTATACAAACCATGTTTACAAACATGCATTGAAGTAAAAAAAACATTTATAAATTAACTTTTTAAGCAACTTCTATTAATCTTGTATTTAAGGGTAGACATCTTTATCATTTGTTAATATTTTATAGTTATATCAAATTCCTATTAAGTCTGTAGTTTTATAGGGATAAGGAGATAATTGATTATGATGATTTCAACTAAAGGTCGTTATGCGCTAAGAATAATGATTGATTTAGCTCAAAATTTAGGTAAAGGATATATTTCACTTAAACTTATTTCAGAGAGACAAGAAATCTCTCTTAAATATCTAGAGGCAATAATTGGTATATTAAATCGTGCTAATTTTGTTTCAAGCATGAGAGGTAAAAGTGGTGGATACAAATTATCAAGGAATCCAAGTGAATATTCGGTCGGATCAATATTAAGACTTACTGAAGGTGGGATTGTTCCTGTTAACTGTACAAACTGCAAGTCTGATGTAGTCTGTAGAAGAGGTGTAGAGTGCTTATCGTATCCCCTATGGAATGATCTTGATGTTATGGTGAACTCCTTTCTTGAAGGTATAACTCTTCAAGATTTACTTGATGGAAAGTTAGATAACAAAGAAATAAAAATTAGCTTGGAATAAAGCTTATATTAATATATACAATAGCTAATCCTTTAATAAACACTTG
>CAYWGU010000026.1:0-6331 GCA_964457975.1 uncultured Spirochaetaceae bacterium
TACAACGAAGAAGGTACTGGATTTGATGCAAAAACTGTAAAGATTACAAATTTAATTCACACACAATCACCTGATATAGCACAAGGTGTTACAGCTAAAGATAATTTATTCGGTGCTCAAGGCGCTGGAGATCAAGGAATGATGTTCGGCTATGCCTGTGATGAAACACCACAATTAATGCCTTGTCCTGTAATGTACTCTCATATGCTATTAGAAAGAGCTGCACAATTAAGAAAGTCAGGAGATGTGAGTTTCCTTAGACCAGATTCAAAAAGCCAAGTATCAGTTGAATATGATGAAAACAACAAACCTGTAAGAATTACAAACGTTGTATTGTCCCACCAACACAAACCGGAAGTATCAAGAGCAACTTTTTCAAAGTACCTGCTTGATAATGTAATCAAACCTGTACTTGAACCAACAGGCCTTCTTGATGAAGATACTGAATATTTCATCAACCCAACAGGTAGATTTGTAATTGGTGGTCCAGATGGTGATACAGGTCTAACTGGTAGAAAAATTATTGTTGATACATATGGTGGTATGGGTCGTCACGGTGGTGGTGCTTTCTCTGGTAAGGATCCATCAAAGGTTGATCGTTCAGCAGCTTATATGGCTCGTTATATTGCAAAGAATCTTGTTGCTAACAAGCTTTGTAATAAATGTGAAGTTGAATTGGCTTATGCAATTGGTGTTCCAGAACCCGTTTCAATTCTTGTTGATACCTTTGGTACAAGTAAATTATCCAATGAAGAATTGGTTGAAATTGTTCACAAAAACTTTGATACAACTCCTAGTGGAATAATAAGTACATTAAATCTACTTCGTCCTATCTACAGAGCAAATGATAATTATGGACACTTTGGTAAAGAAAATACACCATGGGAACAAATTATAAAACTTAGCATTTAATTATTTTAACATAGATAATAAAAGATTCAGAATTAATAATTTTGAATCTTTTTTATTTATGCTAAATTACAGTATATTTTATATTTATTGCACAGATATATTGACCGGATGGAACTTGGAAATTACCTGTTCATACAAACTTAAATTGCTTTTCAAGTAAATTATCTTTATCATTATGAAGACCAAAAGGAATGAGCATTGAATAAATTCTTCCCTCACATAATTTGTTACTTCATTTTCAGTGAATACTGGATAAGCAAAAATATCTGACTCGTACCTTTCTTTGCATTCATTCAATAATATGAAAAAAATCTTCAATAATTTCAACCTCAAGGTTTTTACAACATCCTTCATTACCTTCTATTCTAATGGTAAAATTTTCAGTCTCACCATCTTTTGAAATATCGAAAGGCCTATTATTTGTATCAGATATGTTATCTTTGTTCTTTATTTGCGATTCATTGTAATAGATAATTGGTCGATATGATTCTCATGGAACTTCAATTGATAAATCTGCTGCTTCATTATCATTAGCACTGAAAGAAAAAATATTATAATAAAAAGTAAGCAATTATATTGAGATGTCAATTAAAACTCAAATTAATAAGCGTTTATAAGTACTTAAATTAAGAATAATTACATTTGTATCATAATTTAAATATTTTAAAAAAGACGTAAAAAAAGAATCATTTTAACTTGCTTGCTAATATGATTCTTTAATTATAATTAAAATTATCTTATTTCATTGGGAAGATTCTAATTTGTTTGTAAAGATTTTCACCTTCACTCTTGGTATCAACACCTTCAAAATCATTTAAAGCTGTATGAACCAAACGTCTTTCAAAAGGATTCATAGGTTCCAATAAACGACTTCTACCGTTATTTTTTACCTGCTCTGCAGTCTTGTAAGCAATTCTAATAATCTGCTCTTCATGGCGCATTCTATAGTTTTCACTATCAATGATTACTTTTTGATCTGGATCAATTTTACCAACAAATACATTTGTTAATAATTGAATTGCATCAAGGTTCTTACCTTTACGACCAATAATAATAGATGAAAAATCACTATCAATATTTAGTCCAATTTTTGCATCTTTTCTAAAAGAAACAGAAACCTTTCCTGGAAAACCCATTTTGGTAAGCAATCCAACAACAAAGGCTATTACTTGTTCTTCAAATTCACTATTTAATGGAGCATTTCTTATTTCAGCTACAATTTCTTGTACTTCTTCTGTTCCATCATTGTAATGAATTCGAATTCTAACGTTTTTTCTAAATAAACCTATTTTAACTGGTTCAAGAATTTCAACGTCAAAGTCTTCTCTCTCAATCTGAAGCTCTTCAACAGCTTTAGCTATTGCTTCTTGCTCGTTACGTCCTTCAAATTCTTTAGTCATATATGTTCTCCGATGCGAAAGAGCAATTAAAACAATCACTCCTCGCTTATAAAAATTCTATGTAATTTTTTATTTTTTCTTATTTTTACCTTTAGAAAAATTCTTAGCTAAATTTATTGCTTTAATATTTTTAGGAGGTTTAGGTTTATCCTTTTTATGGTTGGTATAAACTTGTTGACCAATACTAATTGCATTCATTACAGACCAGTACAATAGCAATCCAGATGGAGCATTATAAAGAACAAAGAAGAACATTACTGGCATACCATATGTCATTATCTTCATCATGCTTTCTGTTTGTCCTGCACCAGTTTGTCCTGATTGTGTGATCTTCATTGAGAATATCATACTAATGGTGTAAAAGATTGGTAATAAGTGCAATTGAGTACCAACAAAAGGTATATTTGCAGCCCAAGTTAATACTGTATCAGGTTGAGATAAATCCGGAATCCAAACAGGAATAAACATTGCTCCTCTTAATTCAAAGTTCTTATTTAATAGACCATAGAAGGCAATCAAAATAGGAAACTGAATCAACATTGGAAGACATCCACCTAATGGGTTAATTTTTTCTTTTGAATATAAAGCACTTGTTTCTTTATTTAATCTTTCAGGATTATCTTTATATTTCTCTTTTAATTCCGTCATTTGAGGACCGAGAGCACTCATTTTCTTTGTGCTTTCCATGCTCTTTTTTGTTAATGGATTAACTAAAATCTTTAAAATAATTGTTAATAGAATAATTGCTACACCATAGTTAGGAATTATTTTATAAAGCATTTCAAGACACCATTTAAGTGCTACTTCCAACCAATTTAAGAAGGTTGAGGTATCAACTGCAGTTTCAAGATTCAAACCAGAAATACCAAATCCATTATCAGCAGCTTTATTATAAATCTTCATATTACCAGCTAATTGAGGACCTACATAAAATCTAAATGTATCTTTATTGAATGCGCTGTTAATAGTTGGACGAGTATAATACATACCATTTGACTGTGCCAATCCATCCTCACCGGTAGATTGTGTCAATGCTATACTATACTTTGTTGCATCTGGAATAGCTATTACAGAGAAATATTTACCTGCTAAAGCTGTCCATGTTACATCTTCGTCAATATTTAAAACGCCACCATCATCAATTTTTAACTGCTTTTTCTTATCAGAACCGTAATATTTAGCATACATACGGCGATAAGTATAGTTATTATTAGGCATTGTTTCAAAGGAAGGTCCAATTTGAGGTTCAAAGGACAATGTATAAGCTTTATTTTCAAAGTTCAAAGGTAAAGCTTTATTTATACTATTGGCCATTTCAATATCTACTTGGAAAAGATAATCATTGTCACCTAATGTATAGGTCTTTGTTACATTAAAAGAACTAGAAGGATTACCATCACTACCAATTGATGCAAAAGTTTTTGTGAAAATTACTTTATTACCCTGAATAGAATAATTGAAGTTGGTGTCGATAGGATTTGTTCTATCATCACCTGCATACATTAAGAATGCATTTGTATCAGAACTACCTTTAAAAATTAATTCAACAGGAATACCTGATGTATCAGTATGTTCTTTCATTTTGATTGAAGAAACAGAAGCACCCTTTGTATCAAAGGTAATTGTAAATACATTTGTATTATAAACAAAAGAACTTTCTGTTGCACTATCGTTAACAGCTTTGATAGATCCAGGTAACCCTGAATTCCATGCTTTAGAAGCATCTATATAAACTACATCAGTAGAACCGGTATATTCAATTGTAGAAGTATCAACACCAGTACCACTTGTGGTATTAGCTGTTTTACTACTTGCTTGATTATTAGCTGCATCAAGGGCAGATTGCTCTGCTTGTGCAGTTGCTATTTCTTCATCAGACGGTAGAAAATATTTAGTTTGAATAAACATTCCACCAGTAATAACTACAATTGACAATAATATAGCTATAACAGTATTTTTTTCCATACTTACTCCTGTAGAATATGCTTATATGGTACTCTTAAACAGGAATGAAGTTAGAATTATCAAATTAAAAAAAAAGTGGTAAAGCAGGTTTATTTTTTACATACCCCAGCTTCAACACAGAGATCGATGAGTTTCTTCTTCTGTTGAGAATATTCAACAGTCTTTCCTGGGTATACCAAAAACGCAAAATCATAACCAGAAACGAACTGAGCTTTTTCGCATCGCCAAATTTCCTTCAGCTGTCTACGAATTCTATTACGCTGTACAGCATTTCCATAGTGTTTAACGGGAATTACTATTATACGACTGAATTCTAGTTCGTTAGGACAAACGATGAGCTTTAAACCATGACGAGATTTTTTACGTCCTGTTTTAAAAGCTCTATTTATTTCTGATTGCTTTTTAATTATTTCTCGTTTAGAAAGGCTTTTTCTCATCACATACTGACAATTTATGTCTACCTTTGGCTCTTCTTCTTGCTAATATTGAACGACCACCTGGTGTTGCCATACGTGCACGGAAACCAAATTTTCTGTTTCTTTTTACTCTACTAGGCTGGTAAGTTCTTTTTCCTTTATAACTCATTTCTTATCTCCACTATTCATCGCTTTCGCGGCATTGATTTCATATTTTGAGGACACTACCCCTCTGAGAGGCAAAGTATATAGAGCCTCTCAATATCAGTCAAGGGCTAACTACATATTATTTTAATTGCTGTAACTCCCAGTGAAGGAAATTCCTTTTGAATCTTCTTTAGCATGGCCATTTTGCTCATATTAGCTTTTTGTGCCCATGCAGGATGATCCGCAATTACAATAACAGTATTAAACTTTATTTCCTTTACTTTCAAGTGTTTATAGTACTCTCCTTGAACAATTTTTTTCCAATTCAAGGTAATTGCGCAATTTTCTATATTTTCTACTTTTAATTTACTTAAAAATAAATCTATTAATTCCTTGCTGCTCATTGCATCTTTGGTAGCAATTCTCTTATCTTCATCCTTCACCATTTTTAACAAATCCTCCATCTTTTACAGTTAGAGTTATGTAATCAGAATATTCTTCATCATCTTTAAAATAATTTTCTTTAGGAAGAAATGTAAAAAATACTTGGCTATATCCATCAAGCAATGATAAAAAAATATTTCTTTTTTTTATATCCAATTCAAGTAAAACATCATCAATTAATAAAATTGGATTCTTACCTGTTTTTTTCTTATAAAATTGACTTTGTGTTGCACGAAGCACAAGAGATGCTAATCTTAATTGTCCTGTTGAACCAATATGTGATAGATCTCCATTTTCTGTAATAATTGAAAATTTATCTCGACCAATTCCAGAATTACAAAAAGTTAATCTTAAATCTCTATCTCTACTTTTTTCTAGATTTGCAATAATTTCTTCTTCAGTTGAACATTTTTTCCAGGAAGGTTTGTAATCAAGTTTTACATTTTTTATTCCAGATACTTTTTCAAACAAAAAGGGAAATATTTGATTCATTTCATAAACAGCTTTTACTCTGCTCTTCATGATATTCAAACCATACTTAGCAAGCAGCTCATCATAAATTGGAAGTAACTCAATTCTATTTTCTTTTAGTGCAACATTTTTTTGGCGTATTACTTTTGAGTAATATCTTAAATCATCAAAAAATAATCTATCATACATGCTGAGAGTTTGATTGAAAAATTTTCTTTTTGATTCAGGAGTACCATTTACAAAATTAATATCCCCGTGAGAAAAAACAATGCAGGGAATATTATAAATCAAATCACGACGATCCGTTATTAATTTATCATCAATTTTTATTGTTCGTTTCAAATCAAAATATGAAAATGTAATTTTTCTTTTAAGAGACCTTTCATCTTCAAATATTCCAGAGATAAAAAACCCTTTTTCTTTAAATTTTATTAGTTCTTTAAGAGCTGCTGTTCGAAAGGAATTTCCATAACAAAGTAAATATAAGAGCTCAAGAAAGTTAGTCTTACCCTGGCCATTGTCGCCAATGAGTAAAACATGTTTATGATTAACATTCACCTCAAAATTATTTGAGAG
>CAYWGU010000026.1:6431-9321 GCA_964457975.1 uncultured Spirochaetaceae bacterium
TAATCAACTACATTATACAAAATGTAGAAATTATAATAAATAAAAAAGAAGTCTGTTTAGGTATTAATTATAAAAAAACTTCTTTTCTAAATTTTTAGATTTGCTGAATTGGCATTAGAATATGCAAGCAATCAATTTCAGCATCTTCTGCTAAAATTTTTAAAGGCTTTTGTGCACTGTCAAAATTAATTGAGAAGTAATCACCTTCCATTGCTTTCAATGGATCTAAGAAGAAGTTATAGTTAATTGCAATTGTTACATCTTCTCCGTTGTAGTCACAGTTCAATTCTTCAACTGCTTCTCCCTGCTCTGTTGCATCACTTGTTAGTACTAATTTATTATCAGCAATTTGTAAGAATATTCTAAAGGACTTATCAATTACAAATAAACTAACACGATTAATTGCTTCAATTGTATCCTTAAGATTTAATATACATTTATACTTTTGTTCATTCGGAATTATTCTAGTATAAACAGGAAAACCTTTTTCAACTAATGATGAATAAAAAAATGTATGATCACCAATTCTTATAGAAATTGTATTTTTATCAAGTGAAATATCAAAAGTTCCAGTTGAAGGAAGAGTATGTTTTATTATACCAACAAATTTATTTGGAATTGTTACTGCTGGGAAATTTAGTAAATCTTCACTTTGTTTTTTATTCATCAAAGAAAGTCTTTTTCCATCAGTTGCAACTGCTGAAATACCTTCTTCAGTTCTATGAAAAAACAAACCACATAGATAGTGTCTGGTTTCATCTTTTCCAGTAGCAAAATCAGTATGTTTTATCATGTCTAAGAATTCACTGCAATTAAGAGTAAAAAATTCTTTATTATCTGCTGATTCAACTTCAGGAAATTCTTCAGCATTGATTGTTTTAATTTCAAAGTTAAAATTCTTGTTTGAATCTTTTGGAAGTATTAGAAGAGAATCTTTTTTTGATTCAATTATAATATGAGATATACCATTAAAAGCTTTTAAAACATCATTCAATTTATCACAAGAAATGGTGGTCTCACCTTCTTCTAAAGTTGTTACATCCATTACATTTGTAAAACCCATATTTCCGTTGGTAGTTTTTATGATTAAACTATTTGATGTTGTCTTTAAATAGACATTGGCACTGATTGATAATGAGCTCTTTGAATTTGTAAAATCCTTGGCAATATTCAATTCTTTTATTAAAACGTCTTTTTCACAAACAAATTTCAATTTCTTTGTCTCCTCTATTATTGTATTTATAAACAGTAGTAGTAGTAGTAGGGGCTGTGCATAATGTGCATAACTTTACTATTTGTATAATGCATATAAAATTAAAAGCTTTTTACCTGTGGATAACCTGTGCATAACTTGTGTATAAGTAGCAAAGTTATCCACAGGTTATCCACAAGCAAATGGACTTTTTAAAAGTTATCCACAAGCAGACCATAGTTATCCACAGGTTATCCACAAGTTATCCACAAGCAATTTATACCTCATTCAATAAAACTTCTCAAGTTATCCACAGGTTATCCACAAGTTATCCACAAGAAAAGGGTAGTTATGCACAGGTTATCCACAGGTTATCCACAAGTTATCCACAAGCAAAATATAATTAACCATATAAAGAGGGGGATATTTTACTTGAATGTAGCTTGAATTATGAAGAATATTGAATGATCTATTAACTGCTTTTATACTGTTTATTATTAATATATTATAACACATAAATTGGTAAATTTGCATCAAAAAAAAGCAGCTAATTTAATAAAATTAACAGCTTTTATGGTATTATAATTTTTTACTTTATCGCTTCATGGTTTTAAGTTTTGTTTCAATCTCTCGTATGTCTTTTTGAAATTGTAAATTTGTTTTTAATGCTATCTCGATTTTTTCAATAGCATGCATAATTGTTGTATGATCTCTAGAGAAATCTGAACCAATTTCTGTGGTAGAAAGGTCGGTTAAATCACGTGAAATATAGATAGCAATTTGACGTGGGATTACAAATTTTCTAGTACGTTTTTTGCTCTTTAAATCATAGTGATAAAGCTCATAATATTCTGACGTTGCACGTATGATTTCATCCACTGTAAAATTGATATTTTGTTGCTCTAATTGTTTGGCAGAAGGGGGTATTAAATCTTGGGCTTTTTCAAGTGAAATTTTTGATTTTGTGAATCTTGCAAATGCTCCAAGTTTCATTAAAGCTGCTTCTAGATCACGTACATTTGTATTTATATTTAAACATAAATAGTCTATTACCACACCATCTAATTCTAAGTTTTGTTCTTCACTTTTTTTAGAAAGAATTGCAAATTTGGTCTCATAGGTAGGTGGCTTTAAATCAATATTCATACCACGTCCAAAACGTGATAAAAGTCTATCAGTAATGTTTTTTAATTCGCCTAGAGGTCTATCACAGGTAAATACCATTTGTCTTTTTGTTTCATATAAATCATTGAAAGTATGAAATAATTCTTCTTGGGTACTTTCTTTATTTTGTAAGAAGTGAATATCATCAACAAGTAGTACATCTACCTTTCTATATTTACTTTTAAAAGCTCCAATTTGGTTCTTTTTTAAAGCAGAAATAAACTCATTTGTAAAGGTTTCAGCTGTTACATATATAACAGTTAATCGTTTTGAATTTGCACAAATATAGTTACCTATTGATTGTAAAAGATGAGTTTTTCCAAGGCCTACTCCACCATATATTAAACAAGGATTGTAGGTTATTCCTGGGTTTTTTGCAATTGCATATGCGACGTTATATGTAAATGTTGTATTGTCTCCATATATAAAAGAGTCAAATGTATAACGTTCAGTTAGGTTGCTGGTTATTTGAGATTGCCTTAGCTTTTGAGCTTTTAAATTATTTAAACCCATCTTTTTATCAAGAAATGAATT
>CAYWGU010000026.1:9421-29713 GCA_964457975.1 uncultured Spirochaetaceae bacterium
TTGAATATACTCTTTTTTTTAACTCATCAACATATTCAGTTGATTTTTGAATAAATTCAACCTTCAAATTATCACCTGTTAATTCTTTTAAACTTTGATTGATGGAAGATTTATAATTTTTCTCAAAATAATTTGATGTAAATAAACTTGTAGCAGCAATAATAAATTTACTATTTTCTACTTTATCAAAAGCAACCCTTTCTGTGAAAGTGTTTGTTAATTTTTGTCCATCTTGAAGCGATGATAATATGTCTTGCCAAATAGCAAAATATTTTTCAGATTTTTTATCCATGTTCAACATTTTAACCTTTATAAATAATGCTTGCAAGCATTATTTATAAAACATGTAAATATGGTAATTTTATGGAGTTGTTTTTGATAGCTATTTATTTTGTTTAAAAGAATTTAGATTACTCTAAAATAGAAATTGTTTTACTTGTATATAAATAGGTATTTTGATATAATATAACAGATAAAGTTGCGTTTTTAGGATTAATTTTAATCCACGTAATTTTAGATATCAAATAAGGAATTATCATGATAGAAGGAATGAATAATGAAGAGTCTTCTTTGACTTTAGCAGAGGTCGAAAATATCACTAATGAAGAAAAAGTTCAAGGCTATGGTGCTGGAAATATTCAAGTTTTAAAAGGACTTGAGGCTGTTCGGGTTAGACCGGGTATGTATATAGGTTCCACTGGCACTGAGGGATTGCATCATTTAGTTTATGAAGTTATAGATAATAGTATTGATGAGGCTATGGCTGGATTCTGTACACATATTGAAATAACTCTAGGTTTAGATGAAACAGGGGATGAATTTTGTTCTGTCAAAGATGATGGACGTGGTATTCCCGTAGAAATGCATCCTTCTGAAAATAAGAGCACACTTGAAGTTGTATTAACTCAACTACATGCAGGTGGAAAATTTGACCAGGGAGCTTATAAAGTTTCTGGTGGTTTGCACGGTGTTGGTGTATCATGTGTTAATGCGCTTTCAGAAGAATTAGAGGTGAAAGTCTTTAGAGCACCAGATATTTATCATCAGGTATATCATAAAGGTATCCCAGAGGCGCCTGTTTCTAAAATAGGTAGTACTGATGTAAACGGGACACTGGTTACGTTTAAGCCTGATTTTACCATCATGGACCAAAATAGCTTTGACTTTGATGTTTTATCATCAAGATTCAAAGAATTATCATACCTAAACAAAGGTTTGAGGATTTCTATTGAAGATAAAAGAGACATTAATAAAGTTCGAACTGAAACTTTTCATGCAGAAGGCGGACTTGGTGAATTTGTAATTTATCTTAATGAATATAAAAAAGTTATAAATGAAGTTCCAATTCACTTTGAAGCTGAAAGAAATGATATTCAAGTTGAAATAGCTCTTCAATACAATGATAAATATGATCAAAAAATTATCACCTTTGTTAATAATATTAACACTCGTGAAGGTGGTACTCACCTATCAGGGTTTAGATCAGGTTTATCTAGAACAATTAATAACCAATTGCAGAAGAACCCAAAGCTATTAAAGAAATTTAATGAAAAATTAGATTCAAGTGATATAGCAGAAGGTATAACAGCTATAATATCTATAAAAATGTCAAACCCTCAATTTGAAGGTCAGACAAAGATGAAGCTTGGTAACAGCACAGTTGCTGGTATTGTACAATCTCTTGTTTATGAACAACTTGGAAACTATCTAGATGAATATCCAAGCATTGCTGAAGAAATCTTATCTAAGATTATTAGTGCAGCGCAAGGAAGAATTGCAGCTAGAAAAGCTCGAGAGCAAATTCGTAAAAAGAATGATGGTAATGGTGGATTACCTGGTAAATTGGCTGCATGTAGTGAAAAAGACCCTGCAAAATGTGAAGTTTACATAGTTGAGGGTGATTCGGCTGGTGGATCTGCAAAACAAGGTAGAGACCGCTCATTCCAAGCTATTCTTCCTCTTTGGGGTAAAATGCTCAATGTAGAAAAAGCTCAGGAATACAAAGTTATTGGAAACGATAAACTTCAGCCTATTATTCAAACAATTGCTGCTGGTATAACAAGGTATAACAACGCTGTAACAATTGATGATCCAGATGAAGAAGGAATGACCTCTCCAGACCTTGAAAAAGACGGCCCAACCTTTGATGTTACAAAAGCTAGATACCACAAAGTTATCATCATGGCTGATGCTGATGTTGATGGCTCTCATATCAGAACATTGTTGTTAACATTCTTCTTTAGATATATGAGACCTTTAATTGAAGCAGGTTATGTATATTTTGCTATGCCACCTCTTTATAAAATTACATATAATAAAAAGTCATTTTATGCCTATGATGAGGCAGCAAGAGTTCAGATTTTAGAAGAAAATAATATTACTTCAGCATCAAAAGGTGTTTCAGTTCAACGATACAAAGGTTTGGGTGAAATGAACCCTGATCAACTTTGGGAAACAACAATGAATCCTGAAACCAGAATGATTAGTCAAATTCATTTGTCTGATGCTGATGAGGCGGATAGAGTGTTCTCAATGCTAATGGGTGAAGAAGTACCCCCTAGAAGAGAATTTATTGAAGCTAATGCACAATATGTAGATAATTTGGATGTATAATAAGGAAGTTTAAATGGACGATCAGATAAATGAAAAGGATGAGCGAACTATAATTGTTGACGTATCTAAGGAAATGAAAACATCTTACCTTAACTACGCAATGTCTGTTATTGTATCTCGAGCTCTTCCTGATGTTCGTGATGGTTTGAAACCAGTACATAGAAGAATTTTATTCGATATGTTTGAAATGGGTTTGAAATCTAGTGGATCAAATAAGAAATGTGCAAGAATCGTAGGTGATGTGCTTGGTAAGTATCACCCTCATGGAGATTCTTCAGTATATGAAGCTTTAGTACGTTTGGCACAGAGTTTTTCTCTGCGTTACCCAGTAGTTAACCCTCAGGGTAACTTTGGATCAATTGATGGTGATCCTCCAGCAGCTATGAGATATACAGAAGCTAAGATGAGTAAGGTTGGCGAAGAAATGTTAACAGATCTTAACAAAGATACTGTTGATTTTGGACCTAACTATGATGATTCAATGACTGAACCAACAGTTTTACCTGCAGCTTTTCCTTTCTTATTAGCTAATGGAACCAGTGGTATTGCCGTTGGTATGGCAACAAACATGGCTCCACATAATTTACAAGAAATATGTGATGCAATAGATGCCGTAATCAAAGATCCTGATGTAACTATAACTGAGTTAATGAATTATATTAAGGGACCAGATTTTCCAACTGCTGGAATTATTTATGGCATGAAGGGAATCAGAGATTCGTTTACAACAGGTAGAGGTAAGATTGTAATTAGATCTAGATATGAGATTGAAACTCATGAACGAGGAAGAGATCAAATTGTATTTTCAGAACTTCCTTACCAAGTAAATAAACAAGAATTAGTTAAGAAAATTGATTCTTTAAGAAAAGATAATGCTATTCCTAATATTGCTGTTGTTAGAGATGAATCTGATAGAAATGGTATTAGACTTGTTGTTGAATTAAAGCAAGGTGCAGAGGCTTTAGTTGTATTGAATTTATTGTTCTCTAGAACAGCTTTACAAACCAACTTTAATGCTAATAACCTTGCTCTTGTAAATGGTAAACCTCAATTATTGAATCTTAAACAAATGCTTGTTTACTATATCAAGCACAGAGAAGAAGTAATAACCAGAAGAACCCGATTTGATTTGAGAAAAGCTCAAGAAAGGGCTCATATTTTAGAGGGTTTGAAAATTGGTCTTGATAATATTGATGAAGTTATTGCAATAATTAAAGCTAGTCAAAATAATGCAATGGCCTCTGTTAGTTTACAAGAAAGATTTTTATTAGATGAGATTCAAGCCGGTGCTATCATAGATATGAAGCTTGGTAAGTTATCACATCTTGAAGCTGGTAAAATTTTGGATGAATTAGCTGAAATTGAGCAGAAAATTGAATATTTTGAAGATTTATTAGCACATGATGAGAAGATTCTTGAATTGGTCTCTCGTGAAAACAAAGAAATGTGTGCTCGTATTTCTGCAAAAGATAGACGTCTTACAGAAATTAGACCTGAAGAACTTGGTGAGAAGAATATTGGTGACTTTATAAAGGAAGAGCAAGTAGTCGTATTAATAAGTAATAAAGGTTTTGCAAAACGTATACCACTTGAAGAATATAAAGCTCAAGGAAGAGCAGGAAAAGGCTCTAGAACAGCAAAACTACAGGATAAAGACTTTGTAGAGCATATGTTTATATCATCAACTCATGAATATGTAATGTTTGTTACCAGTTATGGTAAAGCATATTACACCAAGGTGTTTGATATTCCAGAAGCTTCTAAATACGCTAAAGGTACAAGCATAAAGAATTTAATTCAGCTTACAAACGATGAAAAAATAACAAGTATTGTTAATTTTACAGACTTTGATGAAAATATTTCATTGATGATGGCAACTCGTCATGGTGTTGTTAAACGTTGTAGTTTGAGTTTGTTCCAAAATGCTAGACAAAGGGGTATTAAGGCAATAATTCTTGATGATGACGATGAACTACTACACTGTGAATTTGTTGGTGAAGAAGATCAAGTAATGTTGATTACCCAAAAAGGTCTTGGACTGAAGTGTCGTGTTTCGCAAATACGTTCTATGGGACGTGCAACACGTGGTGTTAGAGGAATTAAGCTTAGAGGTGATGATGAACTAGCAGGACTATTGAAGGTAGATGAAAGCAAAAGAGCTCTTATGATAACTGAACATGGTCAAGGTAAGCAAGTTAATTATGATCAATTTATGGAACATCATAGAGGTACTTTAGGTCAGAAGATTTACCGTGTAGATCAGAAGACCAGTGTTATCATTAGTGCATTATCTGTTAATGAAGATAATGATATTGTATGTGTAACTATGCAGGGATTAACTGTAAGAGTTCATGTAAAAGATATCTCAATTCAGGGTAGAAATGCTGCTGGTGTTAGGGTTGTAACTCTTAAGAATGATAAAGATAAAATTGTTGCAATTGCACAAACTGCTATAGAGGATGATGATTCTGAAGAAGAAGAAGCTGAAATTCAATCTAGCATAAATGAAGAGCAAATTGTTACAGAGACAGAAATTAGCTCTGATGACGAATAACCCTAAAAATTGGGTAAAAAGTGAGATAATTTAACAATTATCATAATACCAGAATAAAGGTAATAATATTACCAATAAAAGCCACTCTTAATGTACTAAGAGTGGCTTTTTTGTACCCAAAGACATATGAATAAAAGATTGGTTCCAAGTAATTCTGTTACTATATATAATAACAGTGGGTAAGTAAGGTTTATAATTTCATGTGCAGTAAGCATTTATATAACCAAGAAACCATAATAAAGTAATATAATTTTTAAAGACCAAAAGAATAGGGGTGGTTTCTTGATAATGCTAATTGTATTGATATAATTTAAGTTTTAAGCTCTTCCATGGGTTTTTTTGTCTTAAAAAGTTATAATAATTAAATTATTCCTTTGATAAAGTAATAAAAGGTAAAATAAGTCATAAATTTTAAAGGTTTGCAGTGGAGCATTTATATAAAGAGATGGTTGTAAATAAACGTCATGACTTTAATTTAAACTTTGTTGCGTGTATTTATATACTTGCAAATTTGAAAAAGAGAATATGTAAGATAATTTTGAATAAATCAATACACAGTAAACCCCGCAGTATTTAATTCCACATAAATAGAAACTTTTAGGTTTCTGTTGCTAATAGAAATTTAGGAAATGGAAAATAAAATTGTTTCACGTGAAACATAAGATCGAAATTATTTAAAAATTATTAGGTTTTTAGGGTTTTGTCTAAAATTAATGATGATGCCATGTTTAGTTTCGAGCAATGCATTAGCAATGTTTCACGTGAAACATTTTAGGAAAACAATGTTGCGGATTATTTTTATTCAGATACTTTGATATTTCATGAATTAAATTAATAATAAAATTTGTATTTAAATTATTTTTTCTTAATTGTATTTATTCCAATTGTGAAATAAATAATATTAAAAAAGAAAACTACTAAATTGTTAGGATAGAATTAATATATTTTGGTAAAAACTGAACTGTTCATACTGAGCACCTATGAGTGTATCTATAGGAGTTCATTATTTTATTGCCAATATGGTGTATTCAGTTAATTTGGATTATTTGCTAGAAAAGACTGATAATAATCGATTAATTTATGGTGTTTTACAATAATTTGGATAAATATAAGAAAACCCACAATATTTAAAATAAATTAAATGAAATATTATGGGTTAGTAAATAACAGAAGACTTAACTATAATAAAACAGTATTTACAATTTTTATACTTTTATTTTATATTTCTGTTATTTTTTTAGCAAATAGATTAATTAATATTTTCTACTACTAATTCTGAATCAATTTTATCCCTTAAATAACGTTCTACGCCATCTTTAAGTGTCATTTGAGACATTGGACAACCAGCACATGCTCCAACTAATTGAACGTATACTGTTTTTCCTTCCATCTTTATGTATTCAAGATCTCCACCGTCATTTTGTAGTGAAGGTCTAATCTCATTAAGTGCTTTGATTACTTGTTGTTCCATTTTAATATTCTCCTATAATATAATAAAAATTTATATTTGATTACTTAGTCATATGTATGTTTAAAATATACATAAAACATTTTGTCTCGTCTATATTAATCCTATCTTTTTTAAATAAATTTGTATTTATTTAGTAGTAATGGATTAATTTGTTAAAATTGAACTACGGTTTGTATTATTTTTACTGACATAACTAAATTTATAGCTTATATTAATTATCATGAGTGCATATAAATTAATTTTTTTGAATCAAAAAGGTGGAGTTGGTAAAACTACAAGTGTAGTTAACTTAGGCGCGGCTCTTGCCATGTTGGGTAAGAAAGTATTATTAATTGACTTTGATTCTCAAGGAAACTTAACCAGTTCAGTTTCAGCTGATGGTGATGCTCCTGGAGTTTATGAAGTAATAACACAACAAATTGGTGCTCTTGATGCATGCCAATCAACGAGTATTACAAATTTGCACGTTATTTCAGGTAATATTGATCTTGCTGGTTTGAATGTTGAATTGGTACAAGAAGAAAACAGAGATTTTTTTATACAAAAAACATTTGCTCCGCTTGATGCTGTTTATGACTATATATTAGGAGATTGTCCTCCATCACTAGGGATTTTAACTGTAAACTCATTAGTTTGGGCTGAGCATGTAATTATTCCTCTTCAATGTGAGTATCTTGCTATGGAAGGATTAAACTTATTAATGAGAACTGTTTCAAGTGTTAGAAAGTCGTTAAATACCAATTTAGATATTTTGGGAATTCTTTTTACCATGTATAGTAAAAGAAATAAACTCTCTTATGAAGTTGTAGAAGATGTGACTAAATACTTTCCACAAAAGGTTTTTAAGACCATTATTCCAAGAAATGTAAGACTATCTGAAGCACCTTCACATGGCCTTCCAATTTTTGCATATGATGCAAATTGTTCAGGAGCTAAAGCTTACATGAGCTTTGCTAAGGAGGTTATAAAACGTGTCGAGTAAAATAAAAAAAGGTCTTGGAAAGGGGATGGGTTCTTTAATAGGTGGCTATTCAAAGGATTTTATTAAAGGTGAACTTGATGAAACCAGTCCTACCTATGAGGCTGTAAAAAGACTGTCAATTCTCAATATTTCTATAAAAGATGTTATTGTTAATCCCTCCCAACCTAGAAAATACTTTAATGAAGCAGCTTTAAATGAGCTTGCTGAATCAATTAGAAGTCAAGGAATAATTCAACCCTTGTTGGTGGAAAAACTTGAAAGTGGAAAATATTCAATAGTTGCAGGTGAAAGAAGATATAGAGCTGCAAAAATTGCTGAATTAACAGAAGTACCTGTAATTGTAAAGGATTTTTCTGATATTCAGAAGCTTGAAGTTGCTTTAATTGAAAATATTCAAAGAGAAAACCTAAATTCGATTGAAGAAGCGCAAGCTTATAAGTATCTTATAAACGAGTCCGGGTTAACGCAGGATGAAATTGCTAAGAGAGTTGGTAAGGATAGATCTACAATTTCTAACAGCATGAGGTTGTTACAATTGGAGAGTAGAATGAAAACAGCTTTGGAAAAAGGCACAATAAGTGCTGGTCATGCTAGAGCTTATCTATCATTAACTAATCCTGCAGATAGAAAAATTCTTGAAAAGAAACTTTTGACAGGATCGCTTACGGTTAGGGGTGCTGAAAAAATTGCTGGTAACCTAAGAAAAGGAAAACGCAATAACCCTGAAAAGGATGAAAAAGATTCATCTAATGGCAATGAAAAAGGTAGTAGAATAAACCCAGATTTATTATCTGTGCAGGAAAGTTTTATTTCTGCTGTAGGTAGTAAAGTTGAGTTTAATGGCAATATAAATAGAGGGAAATTCACCATTTCCTACAATAGTATTGATGAACTAGAAAGATTATTTCAACTTATTTCACCTAATGGTGATTTATTTGAAATTTAAGGAGTAATTACATAATGAGTAATGAATTAACAAACGGCTTGTATGCCAAATTTGACACAAACAAAGGTTTAATTACCTTATATTTAGAATTCGAAAAAGCACCAATGACTGTATCTAACTTTGTTGGATTGGTTGAAGGGGCATTAAACAAAGAAGAAGGAAAACCTTTTTATGATGGTTTGAACTTCCATAGAGTAATTGATAATTTCATGGTTCAAGGTGGTTGTCCTTTAGGTACTGGTACTGGTGGTCCAGGTTATAAATTCCCTGATGAATTTGATAAATCTCTTCGACATGACGCTGGTGGTATGCTATCAATGGCTAATTCTGGTCCAGGTACAAATGGTAGTCAATTCTTTATTACACATGTTGCAACACCTTGGTTGGATGATAAACATACAATCTTTGGTCATGTTGTAGAAGGCATGGATGTTGTAAACAGCATTGTACAAGGTGATAAGATTAAAACTGTTAAAATTTTAAGAGTTGGATCTGAAGCAGAAGCTTTTAAGGTAACTAATGATTCCTTTCACGCTTCTATTGATAACCTTTCAGCAGCGAGTAAAGCTAAAAAAGAAAAAGAAATGGCGGGTGTTGTCGAAGATATTAAGAAAAAGTACCCGGATGCAATAGAAACCAAAACCGGTTTAAAATATATTGTAACGAAAGCTGGAGATGGTAAAGAAAGTCCTAAATTTGGTGCTCAAGTAACAGTTCATTATGAAGGTAAGCTACTTGACGGTACCTTATTTGATTCATCAATTAAGAGAGGATCTCCTGCTAAATTTGGTATTGGTCAGGTAATTGAAGGTTGGAATGAAGCTTTGGTTACAATGAGTAAAGGTGAAAAACGAACACTTATTATTCCACCAGAGCTAGGTTATGGTGAATCAGGATATCCTGGTGTTATTCCACCTAACTCTTATCTTGTATTTGATGTAGAACTATTGAGTATCTAGTTTTTTAGTTTTTAAATATATAATTTTAAATATCATGGTTGAGCTTATGTTTGACTGTGATATTTTTTGAGTTTCACGTGAAACATTTTAATGAATTAGGTTTATAAAAAGAGGAGTTTCGTAACTTCTAAATAAATATACAAATGAATTTCCGATTGATTCGATTTAAAATTATAATAATTTTTTATTTAAACAGCTTCAGTATCAAATAAAAGTGCTGAGAAAGAATTCTGCTTACTTTTTGAGTTGTTTTTATAATTCTTGGCTTGATGGAAATGCCTAAATAAACAATCTTTTTTGTTTAAGAAAGAATAATGCTTTTTGAAAGATTAACAGTTTACAATAGGTCAAAAAAATGCGCTACTTCAAAGTAGCGCTTGATGTTGTCTTGTTTTTTTATGCTAAAATTTTAATTAGTACAGGGAATCCAACAAACGTTCCTACTGCAGATCCAAGAGAACATACAAAGAATACCAACAAACTATGTAGTGCTCTATTTTTGTACCAACCTTTTAAGGTTAATGCGTCCTCACTCATGCTATTGAAATCATTAACACTAGGTTTTTTTAACTTCAATTCCAACAATCCAGATACTATACCAACTCCAATTGTTGGGTTCAAACTTGTGAACGGTGCAGCCATCATGCTGATAAGAATATTCAGAGGATGAGCTAAAGCTACAATGCCTCCAATTGCTGTAAATAATGCATTAACAGCCACCCAGTAACCAAACATCCGAATGCCTGAATTCCAACCGGCATGAGCAAATCCATATACAATCAAACCAATGATGACAGCTGGAATTAAGAACTTCAAAACCTTACCAATTTTACCAGCTGGTGGAACAGAGCTTATTTCAGTTAAATCAGTGCTCATTTCGTCTTTATCTAGTTTTTCAAGTGTTCTTAAAATACCATTTGTATGACCTGCTCCAATTACACCTAATTTGCGTTTACCTGGAGATAAGTACATGCTGGTAGCAAGAAATTGGTCTCTTTCATCAATCAGTACCTTTTTAACGGTGGGAAGCTGAGAGGCCATTTCGTTTAGCATTGTTTCAAGGACATCTGCTTTCTTTAATTCTTCTAGTTCTTCTTCTGTAACTTCTTCTTTGCTAAAAGCAGCAGAAATAAGGGTTGCAAGAAGCTTGCATTTGTTCCAGAAATTTGATTTTCTCCAAGAACGTTTGAAGGTTGTTTGAATCTCTCTATCACAGAAAGAAAAGGGTATGTTTTTTGCATCTGCAATCTTAGCAGCACTTAGAATTTCTTCACCAGGTTTTGATCCAGTTTGATCTCCCATTCTTTTTTGAAAGGAGGCTAAGGCCATATTTGCTAAAAGGAGAAATCCCTTGCCTTCTTTTAGCACTTTTGTTATTGAAGTACTGTTCCAGCCAGAATCATCCTCTTTGTTTCGGTAACGTGTTTTATCTAACTCAATGCAGACATGATCTGGATTGAATTCATCCATATATGAGGACACTTCATCAACACTACCCTTGGATATGTGAGCTGTTCCAATTAATAACAATTCACTGTCATTTTTAAATATAATTTTATGAACGGTATCGCTTATAGTTTCAATTTTCATATCTAGAAATATACATAGCATTTCTGATGTGGTAAAGAGAAAAGGACCTTAATATTATTAATTCCGGCTAAAACAAGGAATTTAAGAATAAATTTGATTGATTTATCTTATTCTTTTCTATATCGTTCTACCCATGGATACATTATTTTATCTTTCAAAGCTAATTGCATCGTTGGTTCTAGGTGTCATATTTGGTAGGATTGTTAGCAAAAAAGTTAGTGCTGTTTTGGGAAAATTTCAAATGATAAATCTTTATTTTTTGTTATTTTTTATGGGAATTAATACAGGAGCAATTGAAGGAATTTTAACAAAATTAGATACAATTGGATCTCGAGCATTCCTTGTAGCCGTCACCAATGTATTGGGAGCTTCAGTAGTTGGTTTGATTGCATCTTTTGCAATTAACCGGAAAAAGAAATTAAGTCTTGATGATGAGGGTAAGATAAATGCTGATGTGATTAATATTACCAGCCATGATGTCAATAAAATACTTGGTGAAAAAGAAATAAAGGAAGAAGGAAAACGGCTATTAAAGGGACATAGGCTTGCAAGATTATTTGCTATTATTAGGGAACCTTTGCTGCTGATTTTCATCATTCTTTTGGGAGTGTTTGCAAAGTTGTTTACTGGTGCCTTTGAATGGTTCAATCAATCAGTTATAACCTATTTGCTTTATGCTTTGTTGTTCTTTACTGGAGTTTCAATAGTTAATTCCGAATTAAGATTAAAAGAAATATTCTCTTCTCCATGGTTATTGCTCTTGCCTGTTTGGACAATCCTTGGAACGTATCTTGGTTCTTTGATTATTCCTCTTGTAACAGAATATACCGTTAAAGAAGCAATGGGCCTTTCTTCTGGCTTTGGTTGGTATAGTTTATCTGGAATTATGATTACTGATTTAGGTCATCCAATGCTTGGATCTATATCTTTTTTAAGTAACCTATTTAGAGAAAGTTTAACTTTCTTTTTGGTTCCATTGTTTTCCAAATTTGGAATGAATTTTTATTATCCTGCATTATGCAGTGGAGGTGCTACAACCATGGATGTAACACTCCCTCTATTATCTAGTCATTTTGGTTCCTCTACCATGGTTCCAAGCATGTATCATGGAATTGTGATGACACTGCTTGTACCCTTTTTAATACCCTTATTTTTCTAATGAAAGAATAATCTGTGATAATACAACAAAGGCATTTTCTTTTAGTAATCTAAATTGGAATGTGCCTTTTTTTTGCTTCATGTTTGAGCAAATAAAGGGAATGAAGGTAGAAAATAAAGATTTAGGTTGTGGTGGAATAGGTATCTGAATTATCTCATATTTTCCTGGCTCTAATTCCATATCATGAGAGGGGAGGGGTATCGTATCACCATTTAAAACAGCCAATCTAACCTCCTCTGTAGGAGGAGCAGCAAAGCCTATCTCAATTAGGTTTATGGTTATGGTATCACCATATTCATAGCTAAATTTCATAATAGCTTCACAGCCTACTGGTTCTGCGTCGATTTTTTTAAGTAATTTATCATAGGTTTCTGAGATGTCAGCTTTGTTTTCAATTGTCATTTTGGTATATGGTAATGGTTGGAATATGGTTAATTTTAAAGAATTATTATTTGTCATGACATTAAAATAAAGGATATATTAAAATTCGTCCATTAGAACTTATAATAATTGCTGTAAATTAATAAATAAATTTGTCAAATCGACTGCAAAGTTTTTTAGTATCAGAAGCTCTCTAGCATTTAACTTGTTAATATAATCAAAATATTCTATTCTAAAGAGAGAAAATAAAATTAAATTCACCAACAAAATGCGTTTAGGTGGAAGGAGAAATATATGCATCCAGATAAGATTGTAGACAATGTATATCGTGTAGCAGCTAAAATTGGAACACGAGATTTGTTTGAAGGTATTTGGCCAATTCCCAATGGTGTTATGTTAAATTCTTATTTAATAAAAGGTAAGAAGAAGAACGTATTAATTGATTTAGTAAAAGACTGGGATGGTGCTAAAGATTCTATTGAATATCAGATGAAAGAACTTGGAATAGCTGTTAAAGATATAGATATAATTGTAATTAATCATATGGAACCAGATCACACCGGTTCTTTAAGAAGTTTTGTAGAAAAAAATCCTAATGTAGAGTTTGTTTGTTCAGCAAAAGCAAAACCTTTAATTAAAGCTTTTTATAACGTAACAGAAAATATAACAGTAGTAAAAGATGGAGATGTCTTGGATGTTGGTGGAAAAACCTTAAAATTTATCATGACTCCAAATATTCACTGGCCAGAAACCATGATGACTTATGCCGTTGAAGATGGCATTTTATTTTCATGTGATGCTTTTGGAGCCTATGGAAGATATGATAGTGCTTTTGACGATCAACTACCACCCGAAGAAAGTGCTTTATTAGATACTGAATTAGAGCGTTATTATGCGAATATTGTTAGTACTTTTTCAACATTTACTCTTAAAGGTATCAAAAAACTAGAGAATGTTCCTTTGAAGTTTGTATGTCCCTCCCATGGTATCATGTGGAGAAAAGAACCTCAAAAAGTTATAGAATGGTATAAACGATTAGCAACTTACATGAACGGTCCAAGAGAAAAGGAAATAACCATAGTATGGTCAAGTATGTATGGAAATACACAGGAGATTCTTGATAGCTTTATCAAGGGTGCGGAGAGGGAAGGTGTTAAGGTGCATGTAATGCAGGTGCCTCAAACTCATGAATCATTTGTACTTGAAAAGGCCTGGAGATCAGAAGGAATTATCATTGGAATGCCAACCTATGAATACAAAATGTTCCCTCCTATGTTCACTGTTTTAGATCAGATGGAAAGATCTCATATAATTGGTAGAAAAATTGCTAGATTTGGTTCTTATGGATGGTCTGGCGGAGCTACGAAGCAGTTTATGCCGTTTGTTGAATCTATGAAGATGGATTTTATGGGTGAAGTAGAGTATCAAGGATATCCTTCAGAAGAAGACAAAGCTAAAGCTTTTAAATTGGCAGCTAACATGGCTAAAGCTATTAAAGAAGCATAATAAAAACATTTTAAAATATATACATTTGGGGGGCAATCTTAGGGTTGCTTCTTTTTTTATACAAAAATGCAGTGTTATTTATTGTATCCTTATAAGACCATATAAAAAAGAATGCAAAATTTAATATAGGAAAGCTGTATAGGTTTGTATATTACATTTAGATATCATAAAAACCTTTAGGGTTCATTCAATAAGAAAAATTGTTTTTTACAAAATATGGTACCATATTTGGCATTAATTTACCGGTGACTAATAGGCTTTGTCATAAAAGTGTAATGCTTACAATAAATTTTTCTATAGAAGTGAATTAGGTAAAATCTTGCTGTAATAGTTGTAAGGTTTTATATTTGAGATTCTGCCAATAAGATAATCAATAAATATGCTCTCAATGAGCAAATAAAAGCATCAGAAAGACTTTTTTCTTCATTGGTGAACAACTTATTGGGTTTAAGCAACTAGCGCTTAAATGGAGCGTGTTTTGTGTTATTCGATCCTTTAGCCTTCAAGCTGGTAATTTAAAACAACCCACCCGAGCTATAAAAACATCTTCTCTTTCGACAGTAATTATGTCAGTTTAAGTCCTAATTTGATACATCAGATGAGTTAAAAACTGGCATAAAAAAGACGTCTGATGAGTACGAATACTACCATTAAATCTATGTTGAGCAGAGAATTAAGTAGTCTGATGTATTTAATAATATGATAACAAAATACAAAACATCTGATGACTTATTTTAACAAACAGGGTAGTCATCATACCTATTATTAAGGTCTTTACTGAATTCTTTTTATCTATATTATTATTGTTTATTTTAATTCCGATAACGATTTACCTTGATTTTTTTGTTTTAAGAAAGAGCTTTTGAATTGTGAATAAAAAACCTCCCTACTTAAATATCTGATTACTTCGATATTTAAAGCAAAGGAGCCTTTATTTTTTATTTCTATTATTTGCAGCTATCTATTAGAGCTTTGAAGATGTTATTCATAATGAGATTGTTTTCTTTCATTGTTTCAGGATGCCATTGAACTCCCAGGATGAATTGATTTTCATTGACTGATTCAATTCCTTCAACAACACCATCTTCACAAAAAGCATTTACTTTTAAAGGTTGTGCAATTTTTTTTATAACTTGGTGATGAAGACTGTTAACTCTCACATCATTAACTTTAAGAATTTTTTTTAAATTTGTATTGTCTACTATTTTAACATTATGCATTGTTCGTTCATAGTTTTCTAAATCAGAATGATTTATGTCTTTTTTGAAATATCCTATATCTTGGTAAAGTGTTCCACCAAGAGCTACATTGATTATTTGAGAACCTCTGCATATCCCAAGTAATGGTTTTTTTTGTTTTACTGCTTCATTGATTAAAGCAATGTAGAATATATCAAGATATTTATCAGTTGATCCACATTCCTTTAACTTTTGTTCCCTATACAAAGAAGGATCAACATCATCGCCTCCGGGAATCATCAATCCATCAATGCTTGAGATATAATCAAAAATCATTTCATCAGTAAAGATTTGAATGTATGGAACCATCAAAGCATTTCCACCAGCCTCTCTTATCTTTATTACAAAGGCATCTCCACAAAAGTGTCTTTCATAATTCTTAAATACTGTATCTTGTGGATGATGATAAATTTCACCAGCAATACCAATTATAGGGTTGCGATTCATTATCTGTTTTTTTTTCATTGTTGTTTACTTCTACCTGAATAAAATTACATAGATGCTATGTAGGTGAAAAATAGCGATGAAGAATTATCTCCACCGCTTTATTAACTATCTTATTTAATGATAGATAGTAGATGTTTCAAGAATTCACTTGTTCTTTTAACAGAGGATACAGATAGATGCTCTTTAACCCCATGTACATCAGCCATTTCAGGGCCAAAGGAAACGGAATCCATTCCATCAATTCTACTGTTGATAATTCCACATTCAAGACCTGCATGAATTGCTGTAATAATTGGTTTTTTGCCCGAATAATCTTCATATGCCTTAGCACAGAAATCTTTTAATGCACTATCCATATTAGGTTGCCATGAAGGATATGCTCCAACCTGCTTTACTTCAGCTCCACATGTTTCAAATACTTCACCACAACGTTTTGCAATATCATCACGTGAGGTCATTATTGAGGATCTATGACTGCTTATGCATTCAAATCCATTCTCCAATGTTTTTATAATTGCAAGGTTAGACGAAGTTTCAACAACTCCTTCTAAAGATATGCTCATTGCATCAACACCATGAGGAGCCATATGAATGGATCTTAATAATGCTTTCGAAGTATGATTTTCAAATGCTTTAGGTAGGTTATCAATTCTATCAAGAATTACTTGAGCATTGGGTTCCTGTACCTTGTATTCATTTTCAAGAACTTCTTCAATATAATTTACAACTTCGCTGACTCTTTTATATTCATCTTTATCAACAGCAAAAATCATTTTGCAGTTTGATGGAATAACATTTCTTTTTGTGCCACCGACAGCTTCAATCAATCGAATTGATTTAAGATTGTTTAAGGCACGTGCTACAATTTTGATTGCATTAGCTCTTTGTTTGTGAATTTCTCCACCACTATGTCCACCTACTAAATCTTTGATTTCTAGGGAATAGCAATAAGAATCAGATGTGATTTCTTCTTTTTCTCCAGCCACCGTTGCTTGTGTTTCAATACCACCAGCACAGCCAACAAAAATAAAACCTTCTTCTTCGCTATCTAAGTTGACTAATTTTTTTGAATTAACTAATTCAGGCTCTATGTTGAAAGCACCAGTTAGGCCTGTTTCTTCGCTAACTGTAAAAATTCCTTCTAAAGGTCCATGTTTTGAGTTTTGATCTGTGAATACATCCAAAATCATTGCAAGAGCAATACCATTATCACCACCAAGGGTTGTATCTTTAGCATGCAGTATGTCACCATCAAGTTCCAACTCAATTGGATCTGTTAGGAAATTATGTTTTGATTCAAGAGTTTTGACACATACCATGTCCATATGACCTTGTAGGGCTACAGGAGGAACTTCCTCATAACCTTTAGTTGCAGGTACATACATTATTACGTTACCAATTTTATCTGTAGATACTTTTAAGCCATTTTTACTAGCAAAATTCAATAAATATTGTCTAACACCTTCTTCATTACCTGATTCACGAGGGATATCAGAAATATCTTTAAAATAAGAGAACAACTCTTTAGGTTCTAAGTCATTATATTTCATTGTAAATATTAGGACTAATAAATAATCCTTCCTCCATTAATTAATTTTTCAACCGATAAAAGTATAACATGGTTTTTTAATTCTTACAGAAAAAATGAAAGATGTATTTTTTTAAAGGTTAGATGAAGCAAAACGACATCTATTAGTAGAATAAACTCATTAATTAAAGCTTTCAACCAAAATAGCAAACAAGTTTTAAGTATAATTAATAAAAAATGAAAAAAGTATCACCAAACTAAAGATAGAAATTTAATTAACAGAAACGACCCCAATGATAATTCGTAAAGGTCGTTTCTTATATGTTTTGGTTAAAACCGATCCCTAACTAGCTTTCCTTTTATAAATAAAGCTTTAAATTGAAGGTTTTCATCAAGGATTGTTAGATCTGCATCATATTCAGGAATGATTGATCCAACCTTATTTATGTTGTAAATTCTAGCAGCATTCGTTGAAGTCATTTGAACTGCATCAGATAATGATATATCCCAACTTATAAGATTCCTTACACCTTGAATCATTGTTAATGCACTGCCTAAGAAAAGATCTGGATCTTCTTTTGAAACGAAAGCGCCTTCTTCGTTAAGAACGGCTGGAACTCCATTGGCAAATAACTCACCAGTTCTTTGCTTTGTGGGTTTCAGAGCATCTGTTACAAGAACTATGTTATCTATTGGTTTCTCTCTTAATAGAAGTTTCACCAACTCTGGATGAACATGTACTCCATCACATATAATTTCAGCACACATGTTTGTTTGAATCATTATCGCACCTACAGTTCCTGGGTTTCTGTGATGAAGGCGACTCATTGCATTGAAGAAGTGAGTGGAGTGGAGAATTCCACATTGCATGCCTTCCATAATACTTTCATAAGATGCATCAGTATGTCCGGCAAGGAGCGTTACTCCATGCTTTCTAGCTTCTAGAGCTAAGCTTCTCATATGTTTTAATTCAGGTGCAACAGTCATGCAGACAATATGACCTTGTCCTGCTTCTAAGAATTGATGGAACAGCTCTAAATTAACTTCCTTAACGCCGTCTGGATTTTGAGCACCAATACGTTTAGGAGAGATGAATGGGCCTTCAATGTTTATTCCTTGAATGATGGCACCTTCTTCCTGTCCCATTGCCTCTACAGTTGCTTTTATTCCTGCTAACATATTTTCTGAAGAATCAGTGTATATTGTTGGCATAAAACGTGAAACACCAAAATCAGCCAATCTTTGGCTCATACCAAGAATGGAATCAACGCTGTTGTCTTCAGTACCAAAACCACCAATACCATGTATATGGGAGTCAATGAAACCAGGAAGAATATAGCTTCCTTTTAAATCTAATTTCACAGTATCTTTTGGAAAATCTTTTTCATTAAATCTCTTCATGTTGAAGATTTCACCAATTGTTCCATCCTCTTCGATGAACACACCACAATTTATTAATTTAGCATATCCGGTAAATACTGTTGCATTTATCAATACAAATCTCATAACTTTTCTCCTAATTCTCATATATAATATACCCCTCTCCTTACAAGTACTACAATATATTGTTGCAATATATTGTTGCAATATATCTGATTTATTTGGCACAAAATGTTTATCTTTGGTATTCCCGTGTGTCAATTGAGTAAAAGCCATTTTAAAGAATCTGAAAAACAGAAAATAATTTTTGTTGATATTTCCTTCAATCTTCAATTTCTGTGTTTATCAACTTGAGAACAATCACCTGACTTTAAAATTCAGTGTATATCTTATTATATAATTTAACCATATTGATTTTTTTGAAATTGCAAGAATAAAGACCTTTGAGGCTTTATAATTCTGCATAAAATTAAACATTATAACTACATATTATTGATATTGCATTGGTTTTATTATTATTTACTATACATGGTTTAAGTAAAATTATGTAAATTATTTTTATTATAATAAGGTGCTATAAAGAAATCTTTTTTTTAAAGCTTGATTAATTTCATGAATATAGTTATTTTTAGAAAGTTTTAGCGTGTACTTATTAAATCATGTAGTAATTTGATACAAATTTTCAACTTATTCATAACGTGTTGGATCTTTTACACTTGTCAGATAAGATTTTGTATTTTATTATATTATTTTGAAGTAAAAGGGTGTTAAAATGAAATGTTTATTAATAATAAATCAAAATGCAAACAAAGGGAAGTCAATACAAATACATAATGACATATATTCAGCTTTTGAAAACACTGAACATTCATTTGAAATAAAACGAACAACAGGACCTGATGATGCAAGAAGGTTTGCCTACAATGCAGTAGGTGAGTTTGATATTATTGCAGCTTGTGGTGGAGATGGAACAGTTAATGAAACTGTTGATGGTATGTTACAAAGATCTACAGAGCTAAATCTTACAATAGACAAGAGACCAAAACTTGCTATATTTCCAATTGGAAGAGGAAACGATTTCGCTTGGATGATGAATATTAAAAGTGATAATATTGAAACCATTGTAAATAATATTACTCAAAATAAATCTAGAGTAATTGATGCTGGTTGGTGTCGGGGTGGCAGGTTTCCCAATGGAGCCTATTTTATTAATGGGCTTGGAATAGGATTTGAGCCTCTTGTAAATTATAATGCCAGTAGGTATAAGAATGTATCTGGGTCATTGAGCTATATTTTAGCTTTGATACATACTTTGTCACATTATCCCAAAGCAATGAATTTAAAGGTGAGCTTTGCAGATGGAACCAATGAAGCCATTCATTCCCAACAGGTATCCATCGGAAACGGAAGAAGAATGGGATCATCTTTTTTAATGAGTCCAAAAGCAATAGTTGATGATGGAGTTTTGGATTTTGTTTATGCTTATCGACCAATATCAAGGTATAAGATAATATTTGTTGCTTTGAAGTTTTTTAAAG
>CAYWGU010000027.1:0-28481 GCA_964457975.1 uncultured Spirochaetaceae bacterium
TGAATGCAGCCTGCAACATCATTGGAGTTCCTCTGAAAAACTCTACATAGATAGATAAAAGAAGTTTTACAAATTTTAGTAGTATTCTACTAAATATATTGCTGGAATGCTTTGGTTCTATAGTTTGGACAATACCAACTCCAAAACCAATTATACAACCAAGGATCGTACAAATTATGGCAATTGCCATTGTAACGCCTGCTCCTTTAATTAAAGAGCCACTGTAAACTTGCACGATGTATCCCATGCGTTGAATAAAACTCATATCAGCAATAGTCATTGTTATTATTACCTATCCTTATTTATTATTTAGTTTGATAATGGTTGAACTGAAATTGCTTGAGCCATCATTTTGTTATAGTCTGCTTCATCCATAGTAACCAATACTTCATTAATAGCAGCAGTTAATTCAGGATTCTTCTTTGATACAGAACAACTGATATCGATATCAGATTGACTTAATTCAAAGCTATCAGAACCACCTTCAAAGCTTAAGATTGTCATACCAGGATAAGCAACAAGTGCAGCCTGTGCTGTTGGCATATCAGTACAGATGAAATCTACTCTTCCACTGTTAAGTGCTACTAGCATAGCAGGAGCTGATTCCTGGGCAGGAAGTATTTTAGCCCCTTCAATTTGAGGAAGACATGTATCATACCACAATGTACCTAATTGACTTGTGCAACTACCACCACTTAAATCACTCAAACCTTGAGCTGATGCATATTCACCGTCTGTAAGTGTCATACATACAACTGATGCATAATAATAAGGTTCTGTAAAATCTACCATCTGCTTTCTAGCTGGAGTTGGAGATTGACCTGCAATAACACAATCAACTGAACCGGATTGTACTGCTGGTACCAATGAATCCCAATCAAGCTTTACAATTTCTAGAGGACGACCAAGTTTTTCAGCAATGATTTTTGACATCATAACATCATAACCATAAGCATAATCATTTGAATCTGCAATCTTAACAGCACCGTTTGAGTCATTTGTTTGTGTCCAGTTATATGGAGCATAACCACATTCCATTGCTACTCTTAAAGGTTGTACTGCATTTTCACTGCTGCTTGCCTCTTCTTTATTTCCTGCTGCAAAAACTGATGTTGCACTTAGCGCTACAACCATAGCAAATACTAATAATTTCTTCATTTTAATACTCTCCCGTATTTTTAAAATTTTGTGTTTTTATTTTCATTTTTTTACAAATATGATTTTAATATATATTTCTGTTACATATTTGTCAATAGTGTTATCCGTTAAACATTCTTGTTATAAAATGTACACTTTTATAAAAAAACTTACATAATTACCTTTTATTTAGAAAAACTCCTTTTTTAATAGCTCAATCATAAAAATTGGAATCTTTATTTATTATTTTTCCTTACAATTTAATAAATATTAAACCCCTAAAATCAAATAAGACCTTGGAGTTATTTTCCAAGGTCCTATTTTAATTTCTTTAAATTATTATCTTTCTATAGATTCTGATACTTTTTGAACTTCAGCAAATTCAACTTCTGCATCAGCTCCTGCAGCTACATTTTGCATTGCAACTGAAAGGGCTTTTGATAATTCAGCATATTTAATTGTTCTTGAACCAACAGCATTGCTGTTTAATCTATTTAATGTATCAATACTTTGTTGTTGTAACTTTCCATCAATTTCACCTTGATAAGTAATGGTAGTTGCTACAGGAGAACCTTGCAACCAGTTTGCCCATTGTTGCTGTCCATCTCCCATACTCATGAATTCAATAAATTTAGCGGCTGCTTCTTTTTCTTTACAATCTTTATTTACACCCAATACCAAATCAACACCAGTTGTAGCCCTGAATTCATTAGGTCCCATTTGAGGGAAGTTTGTCATACCAAGAACATCCTTATTGACCTGAATTTTTGTTCCTTGTATTTCCAAGTTTTTTGGAGAAGTTGGACCAACATGCCATGAACCAGTTGCAAAGAATACTGCATTTCTATCAAAGAAATATTGATCTCTTGCATCTGGGTAGGTTACAACACCTAAAGCACCATCCTCAAATATACCATCAGTAAATAAAGATGCCCATGCATTGGCTGTATCAATAAAGCATTTATCAGTAAAGCTTCTAGTGCCCTTTTCTGCTTCATAAACAGCACCAGGTTCAAATTGATTGCTTACATTTACAAACCAATCAATATTCTGCCAATCATCAGCTGCACCCATTGCTACAGGCATGTAACCTTTGGCTCTGATCTTTTTAGCAGCAGCAAGCATTTCATCATTATTTGTTGGAACCTTAGCTACACCACATTCTTCAAGTAATGTTTGGTTGTATAACATATAGTTAACACCTACTACCAACATTGGCATTCCAACTAAAACACCTTTATCTGATACACATTGTTCTACCGCTGAACTTGAAATAACATCATCCCATCCTGGCATGTATTTATCTGCTAAAGTATCCATTGGTTCTGCAAAGGTTGCATATCTATTAACTGGAGCACCAGTTGATAAACCAAAGATATCTGGTCCTGTACCAGAAGCCATCGCTACCTGTATTTTTTCAAAATAGTCATTCTGTTCTGTTCTTGTAAAGTTGATTTTGATTTCAGGATTTTCTGATTCAAATTCTTCTAGCATATTATCCCATTGAGTGGTGGTTGGAAGCCATGACCAAAATGTTAATGTAACAGGTCCTTCTTCTTGCTTTACGTTTTCCTTTGCTCCTTGTGCAAACATAGGTGATATGATTACCAATGCAAGTAACAACACCAACAAACTCTTAAATTTATTATTCATAATTGACTCCTTAATTGTGATAAATATAGACTACCATTTCTTTAATAAGCTGTGTTTTACAAAAAATTGTTATTAATTGCAATTTTTTGTAAATCTGTATTTTCTTATTCCAATGTAATTTAGTACTAATTTATCATCTCCTTCTCCTTTATTGCTTTTAAATTGTAGGCTTTCATTATTTTTAATGCTTTTTTTATTTCCACCTTCAATTACATAAGAATCATTTGATAATGGATAGATATCCAATTCGTTTAATCCTAATTTTAAAAATTCAAATGAACAGCTATCTCTTATTTCAATAACGCCATCCCCACTTACCAATAAAGGTGTGCTGCAGGATATAAATTTCGATATATATATCAGGTTATCATTTTCCAATTCATCCAAATTGCTTACTCTAAAATCTATCAAATTTATTGAGCTAAAGGTACTATAGATTTCAATTCCATCGCCAAGCCTTTCATTGAACTTAAAAGTTTTACCATCATCCAAAATAACAAAAACAGCATCAAAGATTCTTTTTATCATAATGCTATGAGAGACTCTATGATTGTAATCTATACCCAGTTCTATTTTTTTAATATTCAGCTTAATATTATTACATACTTTATACACGTTTAAACTCGATAAACCTTCATTGAACTCAAGCTGTAGAGCCTTTCCTATATTGATTCCGTAACGAATTGAGGTGTGATCTTTTATGGCCTTCCACCAAACTCTTGCAATGTAATTTCCTTTAACATCACACTTAAGTTTTTCATTGGTTAATATTATATTTCCATTTATAAAATCACATGTCTTTGGAACTTCAATATTATTTCTATGAGGTCCATCGCACAATAGCTTATCACCTTCAAAAAACAATCTATCAATTCTCATTGTTCTCTGTTCTTTATCAAGCAATAAAGGCTCTTCATTATTTCGTCCATGATACACTATAAAATCTTCAATTAAATTTGGTCCTTTGCATACTGTATTATGACCTGTTCCACTAACCTCACCATTCTTGCTTAAAAGAGCATGATATTCTTCATCATTTGGATATTTCTTAAATTCAATATCTCGTAAATCATCCTTTAATGTACCTACACTATAATTTACAAAGTAATCTACATTTACATATGCATTTGCGCTATATAGCACATATAGCTTACCATTTCTTGTTATAATTGCTGCACCTTCAATTGTATGCCAATGTCTATTATCATTAAATCTATTGATTGCATATATTTCTTTATCCATCGAAGGTCTTACTATTATTTTTGCATTACCCTCCATTGTAAAAGGATCTATCATCTTATCAAGAAGGATACTTGTTCCAGGTCGTCTATCATCACAGCCTAGAATATTGGTTGAATAGAACATATACAAATCACCATTGTAAAGATATGGGTGAGAATCAATTGAAAAATAATCAAAGAACTGTTTCTTAAATATAAAGGGTCCAAAAACATCGGTTGAGGTTGCGCATTTCAATGTTTCATCTAATGTATCGTTATCCTTAGCTGGAACTGATGAGTAATAAAGATAAAATATTCCATTTATATAAATAACTGATGGTGCCCAATATGATTTCTCTGATTCATCGCTATAAGCAAATCCATGATCTTCCCAGCTTATTAAATCATGAGACAAGCTTACCTTCACTCCATCAACATGAGTTGAATAGCAGTAATAAAGTCCATCCATCTCCAAAATATATGGATCTGGTTTTGTAGCATTTGATACTGGATTGTTAAAGTATTTCATCATTCTTTTATTGCCCCTCCTGTTAGACCTGTCTGTAAATATTTTTGACTAAATAAATAAACAATAATTGATGGTAATGTTAGCAATAACATTGCAGCATATATTCTTGCAACAGCTGCAGGACTTTGGAATGTTGTCGACATGAAGTATTGAGCGGCAAGAGTAACTGTGTACCTTGGCTCAGTTCTAACAACAAGCAGAGGTATTAAATAATCATTCCAAGAGTAGATAAAGGTTAATACCAAAACATTTGCAAATATTGGAGTTGCAAGGGGCAACATCACCTTATTAAATGCTGTAAAGGAATTAGCTCCATCAATTTTTGCTGACTCCAATAAAGAATTTGGAATGGTATGAAAATAGTTTGTAATCATCATCAGCATCATGGGAGTGTTAAATGCAACCATTGGAATTATCATACCTAATTTAGTATCAATTAATCCAAAGTTTTTTATTGTTGAGAACAATGGCATTGTAACTGATGCAGCAGGGACCGCTAAACAACCAAGAAATAACAAATAGATCTTTTGCTGTCCAACAAAATGCATTTTGGAAAAGGCATAAGCCGCTAAAGATGAAACAGCTGTTACAACAAGGGCTGTTGTAATGGATACAACAAGACTGTTAAATACAACTCTAAAATAGTTTATCTTTTCATAGGTTAAAACAAATTTATAACTATCAAATCCATTAATTTGCAATGATTTTCTAACAGCTACCACCAATGGGGCTGCCCATATAATAGCAAAAACTATCAACACAATATAAATTATTACACTTTTTTTTTGATATTTCATTAATCATTCTCCCTTGATACTTTTACCTGTAAATAACTCATAAAGAGAGCAAGTGCCAAAATAAATATACCAATGGTTGCTGCTTCTCCTGCGGCAAAGTTTGAGAAGGCTTTTTCATATAAATATGTATTAAGAACTGTTGTAGCTCGTCCAGGTCCTCCATTGGTTAAAAGCTTTACAATATCAAACGTCTTCAAGGAACCAACGATACCTAAAACAATGAGAAGATTTGTTGTTGAATGAACAATGGGAAGAGTAATTGAGTACAAAGTTCTAAAGAAACCTGCACCTTCAATTTGAGCTGATTCATATATATCTTCAGGAATGGACATTAAGGATGAATAATAAATTATCATCGAAAATCCCATCCATTGAAATATATTAACACCTATAACAGAAAACAACGCTAACGTGGGGTCTCCCAACCAAGATTGTGCAAAAACATCTAAATGAATTGCCCTAAAAAAAACATTAAGAGAACCTGTTGTTGGATTTAGAATAATTCTAAATATACCCGTAATTATTGAAGTTGCCATAGCAATTGGAAGAAAATATATTGCCTTGAATACATTGGACCCGATGGAAGTTTCCTTTATCAACACAGCCAGAATAAAACCGAGCATTGCCTGAACGAATACTGTTCCAACAAAGAATACAAGGTTGTTCTTTATTGCGATATAAAAGGTTCTATCATTAAATAGTTTTATGTAGTTTTTAAGTCCTACAAAATTCATTTCCTTCGACATCCCATCCCAATCTGTTAAACTTGAAGAAAAAGTAAAACCTATGCAGTAATATATAAATACCAATGATAATATAAATGCAGGTAAAATATATAAATAAGCTATATTATCATTCTTTCTTCTAATTTTCATTTTCATAAAAGTGCCTCCTACCCTTATACTCTATTGGTTATTTGGCATTTCATGTTTATTAATAATTTATTAATTACTACAATTTTTTGCGATGAACTCTGCAGGAGGTAATCCCTCTGTATCTTTAAAGACTTTAAAAAAATAATTATATCCCTTAAATCCTGTTTGCTCAGCAATAGATTTAATTGAATCAACTCCTTCCAACAATAAAAGTTTAGCTCTATTTATCTTAATGAGATTTGCATATTCAGAAAACCTCATACCTGTTTCTTTTTTAAAGATTCTTGACAGATGAGTATAGCTAACACCTATATTATCAGAATACTCTTCAAGTGAATAATCCTTGCTATAATTCCTTTGAATGTAGGACATCAATTGATTGATTGAGGGAGAATATTTTCCCTTTAGCAATGCTTCCTGCTCTCTAAGCGATGCAATATATTTGTCGCCGATAAATCTCTTCAAAGAATCAATATCGCTAATTTGTGGCACAATCAAGTCTATGAAAGAATAATTAATATTTTGTAATAATTTCTTAGTTGATAACTTCAATTGCTCTCTGTCAATTTTCTTAGCAACCATCTCCGTAAAAAGAAAATTCATAACATCAATTAATAATTCATTGTACCCTAACTCAAGTGCAAAATTAAGTATTGGTAGAACCTGCTCTTTAAACACATATCCACCAATAACCTGCTCTTGAATATCTTTTAAATCTATTGTTGAACCAGGCAATAAATATAATTTATCCTTGCTCATTTTAATTCTAAGTTCTCTTCGGCTATAGCATTCATCGAAGGAAGCATTATCATCAATTAAGATAAATAAAGTTAGATCTATTAGACGGCCAACCTTCCTTTTTATCTTCTCGCAAAAACTTTTTTCAATTTTCTTAATTATAGAGCTAATGCTATGTTCTTTTGAAAATGAAAGATAAATTGAAATTATAAAATTATTTTCTTTTTGCAAGACATAAGGATAGTTATTACCAAGTACTTGATTGATAATATCTATCAAAGCTTTATAGTTTTCCTCTCTATAGTTCTTCCAGTTTTTTGTCTCCAGTATTGGATAATCAAGAATAAATACAAAAGGGGATACACTATACCTATTGAAAGTAATATTTGAGCGTTTTATTAAAGCCTCTTGATCGATGACTTCATTAAGATCAAATATATTTGTTTTATTATAATTGATCCGTTCAACAATTTGATTCTTCTCACTAACCCCATTCAAAACATTAATAATTGATTTTTTACATAAATCTGATTTAAGAAGATAATCTTCAACATCATATTTCATGCAACCTCTAACAAATTCAAAATCATCAAAGCTACTAATAGCAATTATAGGCAAATACTTATGTGTAACTCTTAATTTTTCAATTAGTTCAATTCCATTGAGCTTTGGCATCTTCATATCACAAAGTAAAATGTTAATTTCATTTTCTTTTACCCAAATTAGAAACTCGTCAGGCTCTGATGATTCTTTAATCACCTCATATTTAGAACCTTCTAATAGTTCTTTGATGGTATTCCTAGCTAATATATCATCATCTAACAGTGCAACGGTTATTTTATTCATACTACCTAGCCCCTTTTATTACTTTATAATGATCAAATCGATAAGTTACCTTTGTATATTTTCCAAGCTCACTTTCAATTACAATACTTGCTGTCTCGCCATATACCAATTCCATTCTTTCTTTTACATTTGCACAGCCAATTCCATTTATTCCAGTGACTTTTTTAGCATCTTTAACTCTCAAAAGGTCATCAATCTCACATTTATTCAGGCCTTTACCGTTATCTATTACTTCAATAAGCAGTTTATCATCTAATAAATATGAATTTATGGTAAGTGTATTCATCTTTAATAGATCATCATTAATAAAACCATGAAGGATGGCATTCTCAACTATTGGCTGCAGGATGAATCTTAAAATCTGAATATCACCAGTATTTTCTTGAATGTTCCAATTAACATCAAAATCATAGTTACCACTTAAAAGCATTATATTTATATAACTTTCAACAGCTTTAATTTCATCTGAAAGACTTATAAATTGATTATCAATTTTTAGCAAAGACCTCAATAAGATATTCATAGAATCAGTTAGCGGAACAATATTATTTGCCTTCTGCTTTTTAGCCATCCAGGAAATTGTATTCAGTGTATTTGATATAAAATGTGGATTAATTTGAGCTTGAAGCAACCTGATTCTTTGCTCGGCCTTTAAGCTCTCTTCTACTTTTATCTGTTCCATTAAATCATTAATTTCATCAGTCATTTCATTGTAGGAATGCACTATAGTTTCAAGTTCATCATTATTTGTTCCTTCAATCATTTTTCTTATTTGCTTTGTTTCTCCAACACTTTTCATTGTATTGCTTATCTTTTCTATACGATTTGAAAAAGAGGTGATGATTAGGATAAGTATAATTGATAAAACAACAATTATTGGTATTAAAATAAGCACAGTTACAAGGATAGATTCATTGATATTTCTCATTACAATTGTATTGGGAATTGCAATTTTAAGAGTCCAATCAACATCTTTTAATGTTAATGAGGAATACCTATATTCCTTTTTGCTAAAGGAAGAGGACAGAAAGGGTTTCTCTGTATTGCTAAATATTTCCTTTCCTTCTTTATTTGTTACTTGAAAGAAAGAACCTTCAGGCAAATTATCGCTAAACATTGTTTCAAGCAAGCTATAATCAAAATAGAGAATGGTATAACCCAATAGTTCATTAGTTTCAGGATCAATAATTCCGCGAACTGCAGGAATAACATAATCACTTTTGAGCTTTATCCAAGAACCCTCTATTTGCATTGGATCGAGCATCACCATCGATGTTTTAATTTTTGTTTTATCAGTAGAATCAAGTACTTTTAAGAGGTCTTTTAGATCTTTTAAAATAGAACTTGTCTGATAAACATAACCATTAGCTGAGGCAATTCCAATTCCAACAATATAATATTTATAACCATTCATGGTTGTAATAAACTGCTTTATGGCACGATAGTTTGTAAGATATTCCATATCTAGAACTCTAGAATCATTAGGAATGCTGTTTATTTCAGCGATGGGTTCCACTATCGATTTTTCATTTAAAGAAATAAGAGTTATCATATGAAAGGTATCTGTTAAGATGAAATCAAAATTACTTCTTGCATCATTCATGTATGCATTTGTAATGTTATCCAAATAATAATCAGCATTTTTTCTAGCTGTAATATACCAAGATACCGATGCAAGGAGAAAGGCTCCTAGCAATACTGGAATTAGAACAAATAGCATCTTCCCTTTTAAATTGTGATCTTTGTATCTCTTCATAGACTACTTTCCTTTTTAATATTGTCTCCTGCATTTACAAAATCATCCAGTATAAATATTTATTAAATACTACAATTTTTTGCGTTTATAACAAATAGAATCATCATGATTTTATCAGTTTATAGAAAAATACAATTTATTTTAAAGGAATTATGATTTAATAGCAGCTTCAATTTCATTGGTCTCACCTTTGAGTGAGAGCAAGATTGTAGCTCCAATTATGCAGATACCTGCAATTATGAAGGTAGATGGTAATGGTTCTTTGAAGAACACTGTTCCTGCAAATACTGCAGTTAAGGGTTCAAGAGTAGATACTGCTCCAGCTATTGCACCTCCAACTGATTTAACACCAATTGCAAATAACAATACTCCAATAGAACAGCTACCACCAAAACCAATTGCACCAATTATAACTTCTACTGTGATGTCCCCAAACATGTCAGATGCAGTTTTTTCTCCAATAAGCTCAACAACAATCCAAGCTACAATTGCAACAGTAAAAATTAGTGCAATATAAAAAACCATTACAAGAGAGTTTAAACTCTTTAACTCTTTTTGATTTAAGAGGATTACATATATAGTAATTGTAATAGCTGATACCAATGAAAGGATTATTCCTGTTTTATTATATACAACAGTACCGGTTGGATAAGATATAAGAACAACTGCAAATAGTGATAATACAATACCAACAATTACCACAGCAGATGGTTTCTGTTGTCCAAAAAGAACTGCCAAAACCATTACCATTGCGGGATAGCTAAAATGTATGACTGTTGCCAATCCTGATGGGATGAATTGATATGATGCAAGAAGCGTTAAGGCCATGATAAAGAAGAAGATACCAGCAATAAGCAAAGTGAGGCGCGTTGAAGATGGAATCTTAAGCAACTTTAATTCCCCTCTTTTAGCAATCATAAGGAAATATATAATAGCAGATATTATAAATCTACTTAATATTGAAACAGGAAGGCCCATTCCTCCAGAACGCATCATAACACTGAAGGCTGGATTGATTCCAAACATTATTGCTGATATTACAATTAATACCATTCCCTTTCTATATATTGCTGTACTCATAAAGTTTTACCACTCTGATTAATTAATAAACAAAGTATTAGCACATAACATTAAATATATAAAGTGATAATCAATAATAAATACAGGTTAACCAGCAGCTCTTTCAACATTGATTCTTTCCAATAGCCTATTCTCCTAACAAAGTCCGAGTTCGTATAACTACTTAATTCAAAGGCAACCTTACAATTGTACTAATATCGATGAATAAGGTGTTTATTAATATTTCAAATGCAGGACTAACAAAAATCAGGACAACAATTAAGTCACCCTGATTATATTTATTTAAACGTGTGCCGCTCGTAGCATATATAGGCTTTTTTTCAAGTTCTGTTCAAATATATTTCATGAAAGTTTGTTCTTTAGCTCTGCCCATTCTTTCTTATCTCATAATGATGCTCAAATACTATGTGCTCTCTAACCTTATCCGTATCACCTTACCAAACTTCCCTCTGATTGATTCCAGTCCAATCACAAGAGACCTTAAGGTTAAGATAATCCATCATTGTAATAGCATATCAACAAGACTCTGAAGTGATAAGTTTGCAACATTTTCAATCGACTTGCACTTCGATTGGAATTTCAAAAGTTAAAAAAAGAGCCCTGACTAAAGGACTCTTAATATATGGTTTTTTTAACTATTTGGAAATTATTACTGCTAGCTTATAGGCATGGCCTCCAATTTATATCATAGAATATAATTATTAATAATAATTATCCCATGTTCTCTTAATAAGGAGACTGACTAGTTTCTTCTTATATCAATATTACAATTTATGAGGAAGTAATAGCTCTTACCCCTCACAGGAATTAAAGTAACCTTCTTTTCCTTTCGATATTTAAATAATACAACATTTCCATATTTCTTGTGTGAGTATAATATGTAATTAAAGTGTAGTTTGTATGTACCTTATATACGGCTATGCATTTAAAAGTAATAATATATAAATAACCTATAAAAATTTATAACAAAGCAAGATACTAGAAAATATTGAAGAATATTTAATTCATTCAAATAAGGGAAATAACAAAGCTAATTAATAACTAAATCTGTATTATTTGACTGTTCAAAACAAATTAAATCATCTCCTAGGGTAAAAGACTCTTCATTTGAATAATTAGCTCTTAAGTTTTCAACCATTTCCAAAGTGCTACATGCACTTTTGTTCTTATGTAAACAGATGCTCGTTACAATCAATAGACTAATTACAATTATTACTATAATCACTTCAATTCTTTGTTTCATAATTTAATCAATCCTTCATTACCAATGGTAATAACAATGTATTCTACTGCATTATATAATTTTTAACGTGTCAAAAGCATGTAGAGATATGTAGAGTGTGTGTATTTAAGAATAAAATAAGGATTGACCCCAAAAAGGACTCTTCTCTCAAAGAGTCGAATATCATATTTATGATTATTAAGTTTAAGTAATTCTTAAAGATCTACCTTTTACTCACCATCTCCTCCCCCAGCATCTGTCGATGCTAGAATTCAAAGAAGTTTTCATATATAGCCATACAGTTGGACAGTCACTTATTGAGAATAATTCTTCAGCTGTTGCCAATCTCCGTCATCATACTCACCAAGACTCAATTGCTCTCCATATTCGAGTTATTCACAATAGCTTAATTTAAGCACTAGATTGTGCATCATCTGACAGGAAAATCAAAAAAGACATCAAAAAAGAACCTCAATAAATTTATATTATTGAAGTCCTTTGGTATTTATTTATTGAACAATATATATTACTTAATCCAAGTAACTATATCATCCATTGGTTGTCTTGCTTTTGCTCTTTTTGGATCAGCTACTCTATAACCAAATGCAACTGCATATGAAAGAGTATATTGTTCTTTATCAAAACCAAATTCAGAAGAAAGGACATTATCCATTTCTTCGCGATTGAAACCTTCCATAGGACAACTATCAATTTTAAGCATTGCAGCAGTATTCATCATATTTGCTAAAGGTATGTAGGTCTGTCTAATTGACCAATCTGCAATCCCCTGTGGATATTTAGTCAGTCCAAAATCCTCATCCAGGAATTTCTTATATGCAGCTGTCATATACTCTGTAATATCAGCTGGAAGAGCATGGATATCATTCATCATGTGATTTAAAAAATCACTTCCAGGAAGTAAATCCTTATCTTTTCTTGCAAGTACAAATACAAGATGACTGGCAGTTTGCCATTTTCCATCTCCACCCCAGAAGGTTTTTGATAAAGCTTTTCTCTTATCCATATTCTGAATTACAATAAAATGCCATGGTTCAAAACCAAAGGATGAAGGTGATAATCTTCCTGTTTCCAATATTAAATTGAAATCTTCATCACTTATTTTCTTCTCTATATCGAATTGTTTGCATGCATGTCTAAAATTAAATGCATCTAAAATTTCGTGTGTTTTCATTATTATTTTTCCTATTAATTATCATTTTTATCTGTCTTTTTTAAAATAGAACTACTGTCCTACATATTTGTAATGATCTGCTAGATTTCTTTTAGCATCTTCCAAATTCCCTTTTGATAAAGAATCAACAATTGGAGTGTGATACAATAAAACATTGTTTTTATTGGTCGTTTGTTCTTTAACAAGCAAGGTAATGTTGATTGGAATCAACAAAGAATCCCATATTTCCAGCATCTTTTTGTTGTTGGAGGCTTCAACAAATGTTCTATGAAATTTATTATCAAATCTTACATATGCTCTATAATCATCTTCATTGATGGAATCAACCATATTACGAAGAATTAAATTAAGTCTATAAGCCATTTCTTTATTATCCAAATCTGGTTTAGAAAAACATTGAAGTTCAAGCATCCTCCTTACTTCATGCATTTCTTTTATTTCAATGTCAGAAAACTTCTTTACCTTAACACCAGCATTTGGAACGAGCTCCAAGTAACCACTTGTTGCAAGACATTGAATGGCTTCTCTAACAGGAGCCTGACTTACTTTAAGTGCTGTTGCAATCGGAATAATCTTCAATCTTTCACCAGGTTTTAATTCCCCGCTTATAATTTGATTAAGTAATATCTCTCTTACTTGATCTTTTAATGATTTTCCATTTAGTTTTTTCATGCTGCCTCTCTGACTTAAAACATATTATCGATAATATATATTGTCAATGATTAGAACTATAAATGTTATTTTTCAATAAAAGCTAAAAAGAGCATCCACCCTATTAATATAGAGTGGATAACAAAAAACCTATTATTATTACTAATAGACAAATTTATTTGACAAAAAGATGATCTTCAACAAATTTCCAAACATCCATGTATTCTTCAGATTTTTTAACTTCTTCAAATCCATCTTTTTCCATCTTATCAACAATTTTACCCATTTTTTCAGTGAATCTATTGTTTGTTTCGAAAACCTTTACCATATCCCATCTTGTTGGAGAGGTATCACTTGTTAGATAATCATCATAACCAAATTTCTTTAGGTAATATACAAACTCTAAGTTCTCAATAGGATGCTTTGAACCACAGAAGTAATCCCAATCCCAAAGAGCATCATTATCGTTGATGTGTACATAGTAAGGAATTTTAACTGATTCAAGTAGTGACAATTCTTCAGCTGGATTTGTATGACCATACGTTGCATGTCCAAAATCAAGAGTTACACCAAGACCTGGTTTGTTTATTTCTTTAATCAACAATGCTGTCTTTGATGCATTATTTAAGAAACAAGTTCCTCTAATTTCACTAGGTTTGAATTCAATAAATAAGGTAATATGAGGTTTGTATTCTGCAGCTGCACCAAAGGTTTCAGTAAGTCTTGACCAATTATCTTGATAATCAGCTTGAAATGCAAATTCATAACCATCACCTAATGGACAAACAGTAACTTTATCAGCACCAACAGCCTCTGCAAAGTCCTTACCATCTTTGATGAATTGTACAGCTTTAGCTCGTACACTTGGATCTGCACTGGTCAAACCACCATTAACAAACTCTCTTTCCTTTTTAACATTAACGTTGATGGCAGAAATAGCCAAATTGTACTTTTTCATCAAGGCCTTTGTTTCTACAGGGTCATTTACCTCATAAGGATAAACACACTCAAGTGCTGCAATGCCCTTAATCTTACTTGCAATCTCAAACTTCTCTGCTAAAGTTTTTGGTTCATTGTACTGGTTGAACCTATCTGTTGAGGCTCCTAAAAACGATGATATTACTGAAAATTTCATTTTAAACTCCTTATATATATAAATTCTTTAAATAATTTAATCCAAATTTATAATCTTCTATTAATTTTTCTTTGCTACTTGAAATCTCCAAATCAAGTGAACCTTTATATCCACTTTTATTTAAATTAGTTAGCAAGCTTTTAAAATCTATAGCACCCTTACCTGGAGCAAGGGCTAAATTCTTCTCACCAAAATTATCCTTTAGGTGAGTTCCAAATATCTTTCCCTTTAGCTTAAAAGGAAGTAGTTCCATAACTTCCCCACTGCAATATGCATGTCCTGTATCAAGGTTATATCCAAGATTGTCAAAACCTATTTGATCAATCATTCTAAGAAGACCATCAGATCCACCAATAATTGAATGAGGAATTATTTCAAGTGCTAGATTAAGTGATGCATCAGATAAAATGCTGCAATATCGTTCAAATCTATTATTTAAAGCTATTTTAACCTCTAAGTAGAATTCCCCATCATAAGAGTAAGGAGAGATTGGAAGGACAATAGTTTTAACATCATCAAATTCCTTTACAATTTCAACCACCCTTTTTAATTCGTCATATCCCCATTTATCTTTTAAATCATTTAATGATCTTGTTGATTGAATTAAAAAATGAGATACAAAAAGACTCATGCTTAGGTTCTCACCTTTATAGGTATCCCTAATTTCCTTTTTATTGATATTCCAATTATTTATTTCTTCCTCTCTATAGATTTCGCCTTGAAATGAATCAAAGTTTAAATTACTTAAAGTCTTTATTCCTTCAATGTAATCGTGTACTGTGAAATCTGTAGAAAAGCAACTAAAGAAATAAGAGGGTGATACTCCGTACATGTTATCTCCTAAAAAGTTTTGTATTCAAAATTTAATTTATGATAATATCGAATGTAGCATTTGTCAATGAATTTTTTAGTAATTTAAACCACTTAGTTCTAGTTGACTTATTTTATTCAACTGTTAATAATAAAATAAGAGCAACAATCAAAGGAATAGCACATGTTAAAAGAAGAAAGTGTCTTCGATGACTTAGGAACCAAGGTTTATAACCGAATAAAGCACATGATTATTTCTGGTGAATTAAAACCTGGGACAAAACTTGTCCAAGAAGATTTAGCAAAAAGTCTGGGTGTTTCAAGAACACCATTACTGCAGGCTATCTCAAGATTAACCAGTGATCAACTAGTTGAATCAAAAACTCGAAGAGGTGCCTATGTAAGACATTTTTCTGTCGATGATAAACTTCAAATTTTTGATATCAGATCAAAACTAGAACCTCTTAGTGCAAGAGAAGCAGCTAAGTTAATTACAGAAGATCAACTTCAAGAGTTACAAAACATAATTGTTGAAATGGAAAAAACTGTAGAAAACAACAATATCCCTTTCTTCTGTGAGCTAGATTATGATTTCCATACTATAATTCAAATTGCCTCTGGTAATAAATTTATATTGGAGATTTTATCTAAATATACTCCACTTATTCAATCTGAATCACGTCTTAAATCACTAGAGGCTTCTTTATTGGAACATAAGGAAATACTTAAGTCTTTAAGCTTTAATGAATCGGACAGAGTTTCTATTTTGATGTATAATCATGTAGATGGTGGGCTCAGAACTAGATTAGAAAGCTTATTAAAAGGGGAAGAAGATGAGTGATAAAATTGAAAACAAGGCTCTAAGACAGTATGTATATGAACATATTAGAGAGTTAATTGACAATGAAGACCTAAAATATGGCGAAAAAGTTAACAAGTCAGATTTGTGTCAAAGATTCAATGTAAGTCAAACCCCAGTAAATGATGCGTTAAACAAACTTGTAGGTGAAAACTATTTAACGGAAGTAGCTCGTAAAGGGTATTTTGTAAAAGAATTCAACAAGCAAGAAATGATGTACTTATTTGAAATAAGAGCTGGCATTGAAGGAATTGCTATAAGACTTTGCTGTGAAAGAGCAAATAATGAGCAAATCAAAGAATTGGTTCATGCCTTTGATGGTTTTCATTCTCCTCTAAGTGAAGAGGAACTACATCATTATGTTAAGGTAGATAAGAAATTTCACAAATCTATAGTAAAATATTCAGGTAATCCAAAATTGCAAGAAATGTTAGATGGTACAGGATTTATTTCAAGAACCTACCAAAAGGGACTTCTTAAGAGTTTTGAAGATTCATTAATGGAGCATCAAATAATAACAAATTCTCTGTCACATAGAGATAAAGATAAAGCTGCATCTGCATTGATTGGCCATCTAATGGCATCAAGAGATAACATAGAAAATGTGATAGAACAAAGTCACAAAAAATAGATGCTTAATCATCTTTTTTATATAAAAATAGAAACGATACTGATTTAAGTATCGTTTTTTTATACAAAAAAGGTAAAATTTCTACTTTTTTTAAAAAGATTTCTTGACAATTCTAAAATATGTGGTATAAAGATATTGTATACAAAATTATATACCAAAACATAAAAGGAGATAACAATGAAAAAGTTATTAGTTGCTTTAAGTATTGTAGCGATTTCAATGGGCAGTCTATTTGCTCAAGCTCAACAGGAATATCCTGCTAGAGATATCACAGACATAGTTGTATGGGGCGCAGGCGGTGGAACAGATGCTTGTAACCGTGTAATCATGGAAGCTATGGGTGATCAATTAGGTATTAATGTTAATGTTAACAACGTTACTGGTGGTAAAGCTGGTATAATCGGTATGACAGAAGCAATGAACAAACCTGCTGATGGTTATACTCTATGTGGTCTATCAGAATCAAATACAACAGCTGCTGTATCTGGCTGGGATCATCAAATGAAAGATTGGGACTTCTTCATAGTAGGTGGTTCTCCTGATATTTTATCAGTTACACCTGATTCACCTTATAAAACACTAGAAGAATTGGTAGCTGCTTCTAAGAAAAACCCTAATAAAATCAAAGCTGGTGCTAGTGGTGCTGGTTCTATTCACCACTTAAATCTATTAGCTTTCCAGGAAGGTTCTGGATCCAAAATGGCTTTCATTCCTTATGATGGCTCTGCTGGATCTCAAAACGCTGCAATGACTGGTGAAATTTCAGTTGTTATTACATCTGTTGCAGAACAAGCAGAGATGATCAAAGCTGGCAAGCTTCGTCCTTTAGCAATGATGACTGCTGATGATTATACATTAGCTAATATCAAAATTTCTTCATCATTTAAAACTTATTCTAAACTTTCTAACTACCTACCTCTTGGCCAACAAATTGGTTTCGCAGTAAGAGCTGATTGTACTGATGCTGTAAAAGACACATTGCATGCAGCATTTAAAGAAGCTATGAAAGCTCAAGCTATTTTAGATTTCGCTAGCCAACATTATTACAACCTATCAGGTAAATGTGGTAATGAAGCTAATGAAATCTTTGCAACACTTGAAAGTAAATTCTCTTGGACTCTATTTGAGTTAGGCGCTGCTGAAGTAGATCCTGCTTCTCTTGGAATCCCAAAAATCTAATGCACATCTTAAATATTAATTAAATTAATATTAAGATGTGTATATTCAGAGTCTACCGAGGTCTCTCGGTAGGCTTCTTCACCAATAAACAGAATAAGGACGATGTAAAAAAATGGAAAAGAACGATAACAATAAGCACATGAGAGGTGCTGATATCGTAATAGGAATTATCTTTTTAATTCTGGGAATTCTCATTTTAATTGGCTCTTTCCAAATGCCCCTAAAAGATTCCTATGGTGGAGTTGAAAGTGTTTGGTATGTTTCCCCTGCTTTGTTGCCCATTATAATCGGTGTAGTAATGATTATGCTGGCAACTACCATTACATTATATGGTATCAAGCAAGGTGGACTTGAGATATTAAAAGAGAATAAAATTGCGAGAAAAGCTCAACCTTTCTTCACCGAAGAAACATTACGTTTCCTCGCCGTATTGGTACCTTTAATTGGGTTAGTTTACTTAAACCTTAGAATGATTGATTTCTGTATTGCAGTTGCTCTTTATTTATCATTTACAATAGGTGTTTTCCATTTTAATAACAGGGAAGTACTAACAAGCACATTAAAGATGTATTCTTTATTGATGGTAATAAACCTAATATTTAGAGTATTTAATTTGAATATTATGCTAGATGGAATTTTCCTCTGGTTCACAGATATACTTGCTTTGATTGAATTAATGGTACTATTAATTTACATGAAAAAACAAATAAAAAAACAGGATGACTATGAGGCGGTATTGAAGCATAAATACCAGCAAATGATGAGAGTATCTATAATTACTCCTCTCACCATTGCAATCATTTTCAGATTCGGTCTTAGAGTTCCAATGCCTAAAGAAGGCTTTATAATGAACTTTATGTATTTAATATATTACGCTATTAGATAAGGAGATAACAATATGAATGTTTTAAATCAGTTTGGTATCTTCTTCGCTCAGATAGGTACCATATTAACTAGCCCACTACAAATTCTATTATTGTTCTCATGTACATTTATGGGAATTATATTTGGTGCTTTACCCGGATTAACAGCAACCTTAGGTGTTGCATTACTTACAACTCTCACATACGGAATGGACTTAAATGTAGCAATGGTTGCTTTGATGTCTATTTATGTAGGTGCTGTATATGGTGGATCATTCTCAGCCATCACCATTAACATTCCTGGTACTGCAGCATCTGCTGCAACTGCTATGGAAGGGTACCCAATGGCCAAGAAAGGACTTGCTGGAAAAGCTCTAGGTTTGACGACCACCGCTTCAGCTGTAGGTACCTGCATAAGTATAATATTTGTTGTTGTTTTTATACCGCTAATTTCAGAATTAGCTCTACAATTTACATCATATGAATATTTCTTATTAGCTTTCTTTGGTATTTTAATTAGTGGATCAATTTCCTGTCCTGATACAGTTCAAAAAGGTTGGTTAGCTGGTTTCTTTGGTTTATTCCTTGCAATGGTTGGAGTTGATACTCTCCAAGTTTATCCTAGATTTACTCTTGGATTCCATGCCCTTGAAGGTGGTGTTGAAGTTGTACCTGTATTAATTGGTGCCTTCGGTATTCCTCAAATTATACAAGCCTTAAGTGATAATCAAGAACCACCTAAAGCTACAAAACTAGATAAAATCATCCCATCATGGTCAGTAATTGGATCTAATTTCAAACACATTGTACGTTCTGCGTTAATTGGGGTTGGTATTGGTTCTGTTCCTGGTATTGGTGAAGATATAGCTGCTTGGGTATCATACGGTACTGCAAAAAGCACTTCAAAACATCCTGAACTTTATGGAACAGGTTATGAAGAAGGTATAATTGCAACTGAAGTTGCAAATAATGCTTGTATTGGTGGTGCAATGATTCCATTGCTATCAATGGGTATTCCCGGATCTCCTCCAGCTGCTATGCTATTGGGTGCATTCTTATTACATGGTGTTTCCCCTGGACCTATGCTTTCAATAGATCGTCCTGGATTCATCACTGAAATAGCTGCAATCTTATTACTTGCATCATTTGCAATGTGGTTCTGTGGTATTTTCTTAGCACCTAAAGTTGTTAAGTTATTACAAATTCCACCTGCACTATTCATGCCTGTAGTTGGTATCTTATGTATCATTGGCTCATATGCTTTAGGTTTAAAATTTATCAACCTTTATCTAATGATTCCAATGGGTGTTATTACTTACTATCTGACCAAATATGGATTCCCTGTTCCACCTCTGGTAATTGGTGTTATTCTTGGTGGTATGGCAGATGCAAACCTACGTCGTGGGCTTATGGTAAATGAAGGTTCACTATTACCTATGCTTACAAGACCTGTTTGTTTAATTCTTCTTATCGTTATCTTTATGACATTCATAACAGGTACACAAGGATATAAGAATTGGAAAGCAAGACGCAAAGCTACCCAAAGCTAAAACGTTAAAAATTAGTTTATAAAATGGTTATTTTTGGAGTTACAATGTTAAGTTGCAGCTCCATTTTTTATACCATAAAAACATCATTATAAATCTATCTTTCATGTCGATTTGACAAATAAATTAACTTTAACTTAAGGGTCATCTCACAACTTTATATCCCTAACTGATCACGAGCTTAATTAAAACATACAATAACTATTGGAAAGATTCATCTATTGTGCTTACCACCAAAAATATAAGGGTTCAGTTCTAGTAATGTCAGAAACTATGTTTTAATATTTTCAATATACTTCACTGCAAAACGATAAACGACATACCTAGAAAGTTTTCAATTAAAAACTAAAAATATTATTTTTATTAAATGCTTTAGGTATTGTAACCATTCTATAGAAAACTGTCATAATGAAGGTGGATATAAAAATTGAATTTTCTGAAACCAATAGCTATCTCCATTAATTATTATAAAGCCAATGGATGCTTACAAAATAAGATCAATTCATTTCAATTGGACTTTTAAAAAAACAAGATATCATCTAAATATATGAAGTACCAAAATCATACACAAGCATTAAAACAAGCAGTAAGCAATAAATCAGTTATAGTACCACCTTTCGAAAATTAAGCATATCCAATCTTATCTATCTTGCTTTTGAAGAACTCCCCTACCTTGTTTGTCTCGCAATTAAATATTTTACTCTGAGTCCTAAGAAGGATAAAAATAGTTCATCTGTTCCAACAGCTAATTCAGATAGAAATTGAATTTTTCCTGTGGTTAGTTATTTAATTAATAATCTCAATTAGTGGATGATTTAGATTACACGCATTGATTAATTCTGCTCTACCTTCCGCTCTAAATCGGGTCTAATTCAAGCTCTAAAAGAAATTTAGAAACCATATATATTTTGAATTTCTTCTTTGACTACAGGCTCTTTTTATCAAACAACAAAGACATTATGTATTATTTTTTAGGCAGGGGTGCCAAATAGAAACTAAGTTATTTGTACCTAACATGTCAATTCAAATTATTAAATCTGAGCAATCATAAAAAAGAACCATCACTTGGAAGCAGTATTTGCTTTGGCAATGGTTCTTGTTTGGATGTATTTTAATACGACTTTAGTATTTTTTATACTAAACTGTAGTAATATCTATTGTAGTTGTACTTATATAAGAACCAGCTGCAAGATCGTCATCAGCTTTATATTGTAGTTTAAATCGAGCTATTTCAGTACCGAATAGATGCTTACCTCTTGTAAATGTTGTAATAAAAGTACCAGAAGAATAAGATCTAAAGCTACCTACATGACCAGAATCGTATTCAACTGTTTCATTTCCACGTATTAAGTTTTCAACTGTAGCTGACTCGGACATACCTACAATAGCAGGATACCAACCAGAGTCAAGACCATCTGAACCTTGATCCTCAAATTCACCAGTTGTTACTACTGCCGAAAAAGAAATTTCAGTATTCATATTGCCATTGTCTATTGTTGAAATAGTAAAAGCATTGGTTGTTCCTACTTCTGAACTTAATACTACATTTTCTGTCTGACCTTCATCAAAATCCTCAAAACCAGACATTGCTGAGTTAAGTTTTTGTAACTTAAAACTATAATCAACTTCAGCTTTAACTGCTGCAAGAATTACACTTGGTGCTGAATAAGCGAATAACCCGGTGATTGCCATTGATGCAATTAGTACGATTGTGATTAATTTTTTCATTTGTTTGTGTCCTTTTCCTTAAATTTTATTGTATGAAGTATTTCCTTTACTTCATGGTTAAGTTATACTATATATTGTATCTTATGTCAACAGTTAATACAACATAATACAAAACTTAATAACTTTATTTTAAATATGATAAATACAATTTAGTTAATTTCATTAATTATATAGAATTAACTAAATAATATACAAATAATCACTTGTAACAAGTAACTTAAGTCAAGAATTGTTTTATTAAAAATATTTAAATATAAGAATTAGTTGATTTTATTTTTTGAAAAGTTAATTTGCTAAATCCGAGATTCTTATATTAAAATTGCTTTAGGTAATCTTGTAACTAAAGGATAAGCTATAAAAGTTAATAACGAAAGAGCAACTACTTGGGAATAAGCAGAATTCTTATATAAAATGTAACATTTTAATATTTTAGGTAACATTACAGTGACCACCTCCAACAGTACTGTAAAAATAACTCTAATTAACAAAGTAATGGATTTAGTAAAAAACTGTTACTATTTCAAAATTTTTAGTAAAAACCATTTTTAACGTCACAACTAATTTTAAAACCTTTATGCAAAATTTTGGCTGTATATTAGCATTTCATTGTCAGCAAATGGTTGATAGCAACAATAGAGTCCTATACAAAAAATACTCCCCAAAAACCAGGGAGTAAATAATTTTTTAGTTGTTTCAAATTCTCAAACCTTTACAGTATCTTACAATCTACATAAAACTATCATTTTTAAATTCAGTACAGATCTATATAAATTTATATTGCTTATCAAATTATCAACTATTAAACCGAACAAGGCATAATAAACCTTAATATAAAAACTTTTCCACATTTAAAACATAGTTTAAAGTAAAATAATTTATTTTTTATGCGTTTTTTGTCGTTGCTTAATCATGATAGAATTAATAAACCTATAAGGTTTGTTAATAGATTTCTAGATTTCTCCTATTCTTTTATGCACTCCTAAAATCCATCCAGTATCGTTGATATTGTAAGGCTTTTTTATGCTAAAACAACTAAAAAAATCTCCTGTAACTTTAATAGCAGCAGGAGAAATTATTTAATCTAATACCAGAAATTTATTTATTTACACAGTTTACAGCTGCTCCTGCGGTAAAGCTCTTTAAATTCTCAACAGCAATATCCATAAGTCTTTTTCGAGATTCCTTTGGAGCCCATGCAATATGAGGGGTTACGATACAGTTATCAAGAGTTGTTAATTTATTTGGACCTTTTGGAGGTTCAACTGTCAAAACATCAAGTGCAGCACCTGCTAGTTTATTGCTCTTAAGTGCATCATAAAGATCATCTTCATCAATTAAAGGACCACGTGAGGTATTTATCAAAATGGCACCATCTTTCATTTTAGCAATGGTTTTTTTATTAATCATTTTTGTGTTTTCTTTGAACAATGGACTGTGAAGAGATACCACATCACTTTGTTTTAATAATTCATAAAGAGAAACATACTCAATTCCTTCTTTTTCAAAATCTTTATTAATGTATGTATCATAAGCTAAAACTTTCATTCCAAAACCATTTGCAATAATGCTTGTTGCATGACCAATTCTACCCATACCAACAATACCTATTGTCTTACCGTATAATTCCATGATTGGATAATCCCAGAAACAGAAATCAGGACAAGTTGCCCATGCTCCTTCTGCAACACGTTGTGAATGATGCCCAACATGATGACATAATTCAAGTAGTAAGGCAAATACAAATTGAGAAACAGCAGTAGTTCCATAAGTTGGAATATTTGTTACAACAACTCCACTCTTTTTAGCAGATTCTACCTCAACAACATTATAACCTGTTGCAAGAACACCGACATATTTAAGGTTGGGGCATGCTGCAAATTCTTTTTCACCAAGGTGAGTTTTATTTGTCAATACATACTCTGCATCACCTATCCTTGATATAATATTTTTTGATTCTGTTCTATCATAAACTTTGATATCTCCAATACCATTAAAACCATCCCAAGTTAAATCTCCAGGGTTAAGTGTATAACCATCTAATACAACAATATTCATAAAAATGCTCCTTTATTAAATTGTAATAAAATAATACGGTATAAATACCATGTGGTCAATAAAAAGAATTCTGTATACAAGATTTTTTTAACATTAAACACTTATTATTCTAAAATATTTATCATTATTTTATTATAGTGCATACAATTAGAAAAATATTTTTTATTATAAAATATTTACATGCTAATAAATTTAATATAAAAGGAAATATCTCTGCTAAATAATATCAATTAACCAATATTTCTCAAACACACTATAATATGGGACTATTCCCCCTAATAATGTTAATTGCGACCAAATATGTTATGTTTCTAACAAAGTAAATTCAATAAAATTAAATTTACTTTTCTAAAAAAGTGGATAACCACAAATTAAAAATACAAATACTTCACAAATTTATAGTAGTTAGGATTCCAATTTAGCAAAAAACTCTCTTATTTCACTTCAAAAGCACAATCTATAATAAAAATTCTGTATACAAGATTTTTTACATGACAAAATAATAAAACCATGGTACCTTACTTGTAAGAAATATTTAACATTTTTTTATTTTAAATTTAGGAGGTATGCAGTGAGACAAGATATAAGTGTTGCTGATTTAGAAATAAAAGCAATTGAAATTCGTAAAACTGTATTAACAATGATTCATAAGGCCGGAGCAGGACATCCAGGTGGTTCTTTATCCGCTACAGATATAATGTGTGCTCTTTACTTTGATGAATTAAAATTAAATCCAGAAGATCCTCGATGGGAAGATCGAGATAGATTAGTTCTATCTAAAGGACATACATGTCCAGTTCTTTACTCTTGCTTAGCTATGAGAAATTTTTTTCCATATGAAACAATTTATACTTTAAGAGAAGAAGGCTCAATTTTACAAGGTCATCCAGATATGAAAAGATGTCCTGGTATTGATATTTCAACAGGTTCTCTTGGACAAGGTTTATCTTGTGCAGTAGGTATGGCAATTGCAGGAAAGAGAGACAATAAAGATTATCGTGTATTTGCAATTATTGGTGACGGGGAATCAAATGAAGGTCAAATTTGGGAAGCTTTAGAAACAGCATCCAAATATGAACTAGACAACTTAATAATTATCCTTGATCAGAACCGTCTTCAAAATGATAACATCTGTGAAGTCGTAATGCCTTCTGGAAATCTAGTGAAAAAGTTTGAAGCATTTGGTATTGATACTCAAGAAATCAATGGCCACGATATGAATGAAATAACCACTGCTTTGGATAATATTCGAAATAGCAAGAAAAAAATGCCTCACGGAATTATTGCTCATACAGTTAAAGGTAAAGGTGTATCCTTCATGGAAGACGTTGTTATGTGGCATGGTATGGCTCCTAATGATGAGCAATTTGCACAAGCAATGAAAGAAGTAGAGGAAGGATTAAAATAATGAAATTAGAACTCAGAGATGGTAGAGCAACCCGCGAGGCTTATGGTGAAGCAATACTTGAATTAGGTCAAAAAAACCCCAAGATATATGTAGTAGATTGTGATATCGGAAAGTCCTGTAAAACTGTTACTTTCGCAAAAGAATTACCAAATCAACATGTAAATGTTGGTATTGCAGAGCAGAATGCTTGTAATGTTGGTGCTGGTTTAGCTACATGTGGAAAAATTCCATTTGTTACAACCTATGCCGTATTTGGCTCAATGAGAATGCTAGAGCAGATTCGTCAAGAAGTATGTTACCCACATTTAAATGTAAAAATTGCATGCTCTCATGGTGGTTTTACTCCAGCAAGTGATGGTGCAAGTCATCAAGGTATTGAAGACTATGGTATTTTTAGAACAATACCTAATATGACAATACTAGCTCCTGGTGATTTTGATAGCACCTATGCATGTGTTGAAGCTGCAGCTGAATTTGATGGCCCGGTATATCTACGTTTCACACGTGATAAAGTTCCATCTCTATACAACAAAGGTTGCAAAATGGTAATTGGTAAGGCTAACCTATTGAATGAAGGTTGTGATGTAACAATCATAACTGCTGGCGATATTCTTTCTAAGAGTGTTGAAGCATGCAAGAGATTGGAAGCAGAAGGTATATCAACAAGACTTTTAGATATGTTCTGTATCAAACCACTTGATAAAGAAGCAGTCGAAAAAGCAATTCTCGAAACTAAAGGAATCATAACTGTTGAAGATCATAATATCATCAATGGTCTTGGATCTGCAGTTGGCGAAATAGTTGCTGAAAGTGATAATAATTGCAAATTCAAAAGAATCGGTATTCAAGATCAATTTGGTGAATCCGCTCCTTATGAAAGATTGCTAGCAATAAATGGAATTACAGTAGACAACATTGTTGCTGCTGCCAAAAAAATGTTGAACAAATAAAAATATTTTCGATTATATTCTCCCCCGTTTCCCTTACATATTATTAATATGTAAGGGTTTTATTTTATGGATTAAATAGGCTTTCTATAATCGAATAAAATTAAGTTTATAAGGTAAAAAAAAGCCACAGTAGTATATTACTGCGACTTTTTAAATTAAATATTATATTTTAATAATCAAAATTTTTAATCAATTGAACTTCCATGCTATCGATATCTTCAAAGGAAGAATACAATTGAACTTGTATATCAAGCTGCTCGCATAACTTTTCAATTAGAGCTTCAGCTCTAGGAGTTGAAACATTGATAATTTCAGGTTTGCCAAACTCATCTATTGCATCTAGTATTTCAACTAAATAATCCTCACAATATTGATCATAATCTCTGGTAAGACAATATCCTAAGATTTTTCTTTCATCACCTTCAAATAATGCACCTGCTATAGGAAATATATGAGAATTATTTTCATTTGCATTGGGTACAATGAATAAGTGTAAATTCCATTCCATTCCGTTTGTCTTACTATCTCTGTAACGGTAAGCCTCTCTTTCATTTAACGAAGGTGCTGGATATCTATTAAAAATATCTGGTAATTCAGATTCACCCCATACAACTTTATTATCTTCTGTAATTGATGCAGTTTTAATCATTTCATTTAATTCTGCTTCAACTTCATCAGATTCATCTTCAAAAAACATCTTCTCATCATCGAATAAGCTAGAATTATTTTCAATTAAATCTGAAAGAGTTATTAATAAAGCATCCATGGGCATAAAATCAATATCTTTAATTCTGAAGGGAAGAGTTAACTCTTCATGATGTCTAAATCTTGGAATAAGTTGCATATTTCTATAATCAACTTCAAGTTGCTTTAATTCCTTGACCTCAGTCTTACCTAAATCCTCCAAAGGAGCAAATGATAAAGATAAACCATATTTCATATATTCAAGTTCCAAAGCTCTTAAATCAGACACTTCTTCTTCCTGGTCAATTAATTCCAACCAGCTTTCAAATCCTCTAGCATTCTTATACATAAAGATTGAATCTTCTTCTACCACACAGTAATAAGTATCAGCTTCAACTTTTATGGAAAATTGAGTTCCCATTTCAAGTAATTCAAATATACCTCTATCATATATTTCAGTAGCGCTATAATAAAATTGCTTTTTCATAAAAAATCACCTCATAATCTACATTATTCTTAAATTTAGAATAGTACAGAATAATAAAAAAAGATATATAAAACAAGTTAAATTGAACACACATTGTGCTTTAAGGTTTGAAAAAATTATTTGTACAAATAAAAAAAGATTAATAGGTAAATTGAAGATGAATAAGAAATTGCACTAAGTTTTATTAATATTATTTAAAGCATGAATTATTGAGAAAACATAACATATTTAAAATTTGCGCTTGATAAATAAGTAGCCATCTTTTTAATATATTTATTGATCTCAGCATCTCTAAAAACAAGTATTAATTGTATTCTATAATGCAAACGCAAAGAGCGAGCGGAAGAATATTAGCAATTTAAAATTCTGGACTAGATTAACCCTGCAACTAATCCGGTTACAAAAGACTTATTTAAAGTTTTTAAATATATACATTATAAAGACTTAGC
>CAYWGU010000028.1:0-26563 GCA_964457975.1 uncultured Spirochaetaceae bacterium
TATGCTGTCTGAGCTATAAAATGGCCGTCTCCATCTATGATGTTTTTATACTCGATGGAGTAATCTCTTATTCTGGTTCAGTTACCTTTTCATGAATTGGGGAATGTTCCCGTTTTATACCCTATTTGATATGAATAATATTTATGCATTCCTGCAACTCCCGACAATATGGCTACAGACCCAAAATTGCCTGCTCCCTTCATCCTGCACACATACCCTATAACTCAATTTTCTCTAATATTCCTGATAGCTGAGCCAATGTTATTCCATAATTTGTCATTGGTATATTTTGACTCTTTGCTTCTTTCAAACGACTCATCATGTAGGATCTATTAAACATACATCCAGCACAATGAATCACAAGATCATAAGAAGATAAATCATCGGGGAAATCAGTTCCTGATACCATATCTATTTGAAGAGACTCGCCAATCTTGTCTCGAAGCAGTCTTGGAATCTGAACTCGACCAATATCTTCCTCAAGAGGAGCATGAGAGCATGCTTCAGCAATCAAAACCTTCGAGTTAATGGTTAATCTTTCAATCATAGCTGCACCACGGGCAAATTCCTCGACATCTCCCTTCACTCCAGCAAGCAAAACTGAAAAGGATGTAAGACGACTGCTCTCACTCTTTCTTTCATAAACATATGGAAATACCTGGCTATCGGTTATAATCAAGCTTGGAGGATTCCTTAAACTCCTAAGACCCTCTTCCATCTTATCCGTTGTAACACTTATTATTATGCATTGATGATCTAGTAAATCACGAGTTGTTTGAACTTGCGGAAGAATCAATCTACCTTGAGGTGCATTGATTTGCTGTGGCATAACAAGCATCACAACATCACCCTTTTTAACAAGTCCCTCAACAATGCTCTTTTTACCATCTTTTTCAGGTTGAAGTCTTATTATTGCCTCACGTACTCTGTGTTGAATATTCTTATCTTCATTTGATGCAACAAGTGCATCAAGCTTTAATTTATCTTTTATTCCTTTTACTATAAAAGAGGTATCATCAACAAGATCGCTTTTACTTACAATGATTAAAAGAGGTTTTTTTGCATCTTGTATTTTCTTTGCCCATTCAAATTCTTTTATAAAATCTTTTTGATCTTGAGGAAAGAGAAGCACAGCAACATCAGTTTTTTTAAAGGCATCTTCTGTCTTTAGAATTCTAAGATTTCCAAGGGCTCCTTCATCATCAAAACCTGCTGTATCAATTAATACGCAAGGCCCCAATCCTGAGAGTTCAATGGCTTTATAAACTGGATCTGTTGTAGTTCCTGCTATGGGCGATACTACTGCTGTAGAATGGCCACTAAGTGCATTCAACAGTGATGATTTACCACTATTTCGAGTACCAAATATTCCAATATGAAGTCTAACACTTCTGGGTGTTGAATTTAAGTTACTCATGATTATACCCTTGAATATGTTGTTTTGATGCTAACATTTTTGATTTGACCAAGTTTGCCTGAAAGAGTGCTAATAATATCTTGAGGAGCATCAATGACTACTGTTATTACAGATACATTTTTCTTTTCATAAGGCATTCCCATACGACCGATTATCCAGGATGAGCAGGAATGAAGTATTTCATTAATTTTTGATACGGCCATTTTGTCTTCTACAATAATGGCTACTATTGCCAAACGAGTTTCGTCCATCTTTATTCCTTTTGTGATCAAAAGTAGAGCTGAATAAAGACACCCATTTAAGGGAACTTTATCTTTACCGCAGATTCTTCTTTGAGATCAGATTAAGTATTAATACGCCTTTGTATTTACAATTATATTACTTTAACAATTGATTTATTGCAATGATATTTTTTATTTTATAATTCTCACCATCAAATTCAACTATTAGCTTGTACCCTTGACCATTTTGTGTTTTGATGTCAAAAAATTCATCCTTAGAATAACATCCAAGTCCAACTAAAAGACATCGAATTGCTATCATGTGAGAAACAAGAGTTGCACTGCTAAGATTATTTACCTCCAACTCAAGGAGAGTTGTTTTAAGGAAACCCAGCATTCTAGTTTTAATATCATCATAGGATTCACCAGTTGATAAAATATTGTCATTTATCCAATTTGAAAAATAATTTTCAAATATACCATTTTTATGAACTTTATTTTCCCAGTTACCAAAGTTTATCTCTCTAAGTTGAGGAAAAACACCATCGAGTTCAGCTCTTCCATCATAAAGTGTTTCAAAGGTACTAACGGCTCTTGATAGATCACTGCTGTAATTTAAATCTGTAACAGGATAATCATACATTTCTCTGTATTCAATCAATTCCTTTCGACCTTGTTCCATTAAAGGAACATTGCTCTGTCCACTTAACGTTTGCAATTTATTGCCAAGTGAATAACCATGCCTAACAATCATAATTGTGTACTCTTTACTATTTTCCATAATTTTAAATCCTATTTTAAAAAGGATCCCTATCTATTTTAGGAATCCTTTTTGATATACACCATAATAAATTTTAAATCTATTTGTTGATCTTTTTACTTTCCCTATCTTCTGCTTTTACCTGCAAACCATAGCTTAGAGATTTACAAATATCAATACAGTAGGTACTAACATTGGAAATATTTCCAAGAATAGCATTGAAATATGGAGTCATTTCTGGATTACATACTCCATTGTTTAAACGATCAAAGTGATTATCTTGCATCTGCTTTTCAAGATTTGCAATTCTTTCTCTGATGGAGATTGATATAAATATACTTACATCATCTCCTGATTTAAGAACCTCAAATGAAGAATTTAGCAATTCTTTAATTGCTTCAAGGCTATCCTTTAATTCCTTTTCTCCAATATCGGAAAAAGATAAGCCCTTTGCATCAAGATTAATCATCTCTTCAAGCAACTGCTCTATATTATCACTGATTTTCTCAAGCCCAGAGGTTACCAGCAAAAGCTCTGTTATTGCATTGGTCTGCCCTTCTGTTGGATTACCGGCACTTATCATTCTTGATAGGTAATGCTGTACATCACGCTGTAAATCTTTGATTGATTTCCAAGTTTTTGTAAGATCTTCAGCATTTTCCTTATCAAAGGGAACAATTGCAGCTTTTGTCTTTTTAAAACTTGTTTTCATAAGATTCAAAGAATTCAATACCTCTTGCTGACTTAAATGCATTGCAAATACAGGTTGACCTATAATCTTATCATCAATAAACATCTTGTATGCAACCTCTGGTACTTCTTCTGCAGGATTCCCTGGAATTAGGAAGGTAACAATCTTTACCATCAGCCAAACAAATGGCATCCAAATAACTGTATTTATAATATTAAAGGATGTATGGGCATTTGCTATTTGTCGAGATATTATTTGAAGTTCCTCTCCTTTTGGAGAAATCATCATAACAAATTTTGTAAACGGTGCCAAAAGAGACAGGAAAATCAAAGATCCTACTACATTAAATATGCTATGAGCAATTGCAGTTCTTTTTGCGTTTCTTGATTGACCAATACAGGCCAACAAAGCTGTAATTGTTGTACCAATATTATCACCTAACATAACTGGTACGGCACCCACCAAACCTATAATAGATTGAACACCATCCGGGCCCGGCGTGCTTGCAAAATTCTGCAATACGGCAATTGTTGCAGATGAACTTTGAATAACAACTGTCATCATTGCACCAGTCAACATTCCAAGAACAGGGACATGTGCCACCTTCTCAATCAAAGATACAAAACCGGGTGAGTTTGCAAGTGGTTTCATCAAGCTTCCCATTGTTTCAATACCAACAAACAAGAGACCAAATGCAAATATAGTCAAACCAATATTTTTTGTCCTTTCTTTCTTGCTTACAAAATTAAGCAAGAAACCAAAGAATAAAATGGGCCAAATGTAATCTGTTAATTTAAAAGCAATTAACTGGGCAGTCATTGTGGTTCCTATATTGGCACCAAGTATTACGGAAATAGCTTGAGGAAGAGTCATCAACCCTGCACTTACAAAGCCTATTACCATTACAGTTGTTGCACTGGAACTCTGCAATACCATTGTAGTAAGAGCACCAGCCAATACACCAAAAAACACGTTTTTGGTCAAAATTCCTAAGATGTGCTTCATCTGCTCGCCAGCAGCTTTTTGTAAACCTTCACTCATTAGGTTCATCCCATAAATAAATATGGCAAGACCTCCGCACAATCCAAAGATAATTGTAAGACTTTCGTTCACTTATATCTCCCCTTTGATAATATGTTATTTTAAAGTACATGCTATAGAGTTAGTTTTTATTAAAGGTATAGTTAAATTATTTAAACTTCCAATGATTCAATAAAACTTTCAAACATCTATAACAGATTATTTTAACAAAACTCTAAATTTACTTTAACTCAAAAATAGGTTCTTTGTATATTAATATTTAACTAAATTTTTTATTTTCATTGTAAAGTACAATTATTTTGCTTAATATAATGAAAAAGGAGATATCATGCAAAAAGAAATATTATTATTATTCCTGTCTTTGAGCAATCCAGTATTGGATACGATTGCAAATCTTTCATCATTCTTTAGTGAACAAGCAGTAATGATTATTCTAATTGGTTGGATTTTATATGCCGGGGACAAGAAAAAAGGATATGCTATTGTAGGACCTATTTTAATTTCAGCGCTACTCATGTCTGTTCTTAAAGCCATTGTTAGAGCACCAAGACCTTTTCAGGTTCTTGATAAAATAAAAGGAAAAAGAATATCAACTGCTACAGGTTATTCATTTCCATCAGGACATACAACAATATCATCGTCAATGTACAGTGCAATAGCGATTGCATATAAGAAAAAAAAGATATCGATTGCATGTGCTATTTTAATTATATTGGTGGCCTTAAGTCGCATATATCTAGGTGTTCATTGGCCTATTGATGTCTTTGGTGGTCTTGTTATAGGAATTCCACTATCTATTATTCTATATCCTATTTTTTACAGGATTGCTGAAGATAAAGATAAAAAACATAGAGTAAGTCTTTTTTTAGCAAACTTTACTTTTGTTTCAGCCTTTATAATGACTCTTCTTCTAAGATTCAATTTAATTAATACCACAGCTTTCGCAGATCTTTTAAAAACAGCAGCCTTGGCAAGTGGTGCTTATTATGGATTTGCACTTGAAGTAAAAAAATTAAATTATAAAACTGATGGAACAATTGCTAAAAAGTTAATTAGATTAATTACATTAGCATTAATATCACTCCTAATTATAGCATCATTAAAAACCTTATTTGGAGTAAACTACTACTACATTGGTTGTTTTGTAAGATACTCCCTTGTTGGAATATTTCTAACCTACCTATTTCCTTTGTTGTTTAAAGGACTTTTCAATTTTGATGAATCTTAAATAATAATAATATATATACTAATTAGAAGGAGCTGCTAAAATAGCAGCTCCTTTTATTTAGATCAAACAAATAAAATTAAATTAAATCAATTTTTGAGAAATCAATTGTACCATCTTCTTTTAAATATTTATCATCACAGTGCACTTTTTCTACTACACATGCAAACATTTCATGAGAACCTGTAATAATAGAATCAACAATTTTCAATTCAATATTAACTGGGCAATCAACCAAAATAGGTGCAGCTACTACATCACCATCTTTTGTTTTAATATTCTTTAGCTTATCTTCATCTCTACCAGAAGTTGATCCTAAATAATCACTTTCTTTCTTGAAGGTCTTTGATGGTAGATTAAGAACCATGCAACCACTTTCCTTTATTAAAGAATAAGAAAAGCGAGATGGAACGATTCCAACCATTAGCATAGGTGGATCATAACTGCAGTTACCGCAATATCCAACTACAAGTGCATTTTCCCTACCATCTTTACCACGACAGGAAACTATTGAGTAAGGTTGAGGCATTAAACTATTCTTTTTTTGAGCCTCTTTCTTAATTACATCTTTCATAATAACGCTCCTTATTTATGACATTTGTCAAGTATAATATGTTTTATCTTTTAAGGAAAGCACTCATTCCATTAATCATGTAGTAAATATCCTTGGTGCCACCTGTTTCATATGGAGAATGCATAGCAAGTTGTGCACAACCAATATCAACAGTATTGAGACTATATTGTTGATTTGATAGATTTCCCAATGTGCTTCCACCTGGAACATCACTATTGTTGTAAAATTCTTGATAGGGAATATCATTGTCTTTTAATATTTTTTTAAAAGTAGCTGCACTTTGAGCATCCGTTGTATATTTTTGATTTGCTGAATATTTAATTACAATACCAGAACCAGGAACAGTATGATTTACAATATCACTCTTTTCCATATAGTTTGGATGAAGGGCATGACCATTATCTGCTGATAGCATAAAGCTATTGGCCTTCATTATTGCCTGCATCTCAACATCCAAATTCATATTGAATGATATTCTATCAATTGTTGTTGATAAGAAATCACCAAGAGCTCCTTGCTTTGTTCCAGATCCAACCTCTTCATTATCAAACATAGCAATCAATGAAATTGTATTTAATTCATCTTCCTTGATTAAAGCTTTAATGGAAGCATAAGCACAACCTAAATCATCAAGCTTTGGTGTGGAAAACAACTCATCATCAAGGCCCCAAATTGTACCATTCATTCTATTATAAAGAAAAAGATCTCCATCTAGGATGCTGAATGGGTCAACATTTAATTGCTTTGCGATTAAATTGTTAAGCTCACCCTTTTTACTTCCAAGTCCAAATAAAGGCAACATATCTTTTTGCTTGCTATATTTGTAGCCATTATTTGCATCTTTGTTTTGATGTATAGCAAGATTTACAATTGAAACTAGATCTTTATCAAAATTTATCAATCTGCTTTCAACTCCATTCTCCGTTTCAACAAATACTCTGCCCGCAATTGATAACGGTCGATCAAACCAAGGAGCGCATAGCATTCCACCATAGCCCTCAACATTAAGAGTGGTGTATTTATTATCACTCACAACCTCAGGATTTGCTTTTACCTTAAATGAGGGAGAATCGGTATGTGATGCAATAACAGAATAACCAGAAAAATATTGTGGTATCTTAAATGAAATAAGAGCTGAATCATTACGAGTAACATAATACTTTCCACCCCTCTCTATGTTAAATCTTTCATTTTCTTTTAACTCGACAAAACCAGCAGCATTTAACAACTTCTTAGTATTTGCAATTACATGAAAGGGACTGTAACTTTTATTAATAAAATCTATAAGATTCTGTGTTTCTTCAATATATTTATTTTCCATAAATTCCTCCAAAAACATTTATCTAAAGAATATCACATTAAAGATATTATGTCTAAAATTTTCATCTAAAACCAAAACGCATTCACCATTTTATTTTTGATAAATACCTAATTATTTAATTGAATTTTATTATATAAATCCAAGTATATTAAAGATTACGGAACTGAAAAATTAGATATCAACAACATAAATACCAGACATTTAAAAAGTTATTATTGCTATTTAAAAAAAGGTGTATTCCTGTTTGACAAAACAAAAACCCATATTTTGCAATATCAAAGTTATGAGTCTGATGATACAGATTTAAATTCATGAATAAGATTGAATATGAAAGTTTACATATCATGGTTATTTTTATTTATAATTAAGCTCATCGGCTATCAATTGACCACCTTTATACATGAAAGACCTTTTAAATTCTTCAAAATCATGGTTATTGGTTCCAGTTATATATTCAAGAAAATATCTATTCGAATAATCATTTAATTCTGAATGCAATAAATCATAATAAATTGTAGAACGTTCTCTTTCACCATATTTATAAAGATTCTTTTTAATATTTTCATTTAACTGACCAAAAAAAGAATTATTACCATAAAAAAGCTTGTAATATTTCCAATCAGAAGCTGAAAAAGGTTCTCCAATTTTTGTCTGGTTCATATATTTTTTTACATTTTTGTAAACTTTCAAATTATTTTCATGCAATTGAGATGTATCATTATTATCAATTGCATATGTAATTGCAGCACAATCGGGAATATTATTACATTTTGAAGAATCAAAGTAACCAGAAAGAAGACATTTCATATAATTTTGAATTACTGTTCCATCCTCTAGTATTTGTGTACGATAATCCTTATCAACATACTTGGGATTGGATAGTACAGCTGCTTTAAAATTCATGGTCCTTATTACGGCTTCGGGTTTTTCACAGTCAGCACTTATGGCAATATAGTTATTATCAGCCTTTGAATTAACGCCTGAGATATGATAATCTTTATTATTTTTGCTAGGAAGTGCCGTATAAATATCCCAACCAACAATATTTTGATCTTTATCCACAATAGTTGAGAGTGGGAAAGTAATAAACTGGTAAGATCCACTAAGAATTCCTATCTCACCCTTGTTGTATAATTCAAAAGATAGATTTTGAGAATCATTCGCAGTTGTCCAATCTTTATTAATATAACCGTCACAATATAATTGCCTTAAGACATCTAAAGCAGCTTTTGTTTCATCTGTTGTAAGAGAATTATAAAAACGTCCTTTATCATTTTTCAGCCACATATCACCATAGCTACCATATGCATTTAAGAATAAGTTGATGTTTATCACATCATCATCTAAAAAGTTATCATTAAAACCAAATGCATAATCACATAAGCCTTTGTCAACAAAGGCTTTACCTATACCTATTAATTCTTCAATTGTTTTTGGTTGCTCTGCATCAACTGCATCAAGATAATCTTTTCTCACAAAAAAACAATTTTTAGTTTGGTAGCATTGATTTTTAACTATTGCATATCTTTTGCCATCTACTATGCAATCTCTTTGAACACTGCTGTTTGCTAAATCATAAATATTGTATTTCAAAAATGGGGTCATGTATTTTTCATAATCTGAGAGATTTTGAAGATGACCGGCTTGAAGGAGAGCTTCATAATTATTTCGATTCAATACCATATAATCAGGAAGTTCTCCTGTAAACACACCATTTGAAATGTATTTATTAATTTCTTTGAGGTCGGGTAAATCCCAGATATTCTCAACTGTTATATTGAATTTTTCCTTCCAAGTTTTTGTCCATATTGTATCTTTTAAAGCATCATTACCATCTTTATCTAACATTGCAGGACGTGCAAATTTCAAGTTGACAGGTTTATCAAATTCCCCCCAGTACAAGACATTATCATAAGATCCTGAAAATAAAGAAATATTGATAAAAATTAAAAATATAAAGCAACGGAATTTTTTCAATTTATCCCTCTCCTTAAAGCGACTTTTGTTTGCATGGAATTATAATTCATCACAGGTAATCAATTTCTGTGAAATTTCAGCATCTTTAAAATCTCCATTTATTATTGTGTTATATATAATATTGGCTATTTCAACAGAATCGATAGTTAGGATACCTTTGATTCTATTCTCCTTCATTTCACTTTTGCTTATGGAGTTACCAGTCAAACAATACTTGATGAAATTATCATGACCTTGATCAATCATTATATATTTATGAAACAATTTTGCACTTTTTACATTAGGAAATAGAAGAATAGTATCTTTCGTGTATTTAAAAGCTATAACTGATTGATAATCTACTACATTCTCATCACTCTTAATTGGAAAATATTCTGATAGGCTCAAATCATCTCCTCTAAGATAGTTTATTAAATATTTTGTTAAATCTCGGTAGTCGGTTCTAGCCAATTTTATAAATAGAACTACATCCATCTTTCGTCCAATCTTATCAGATTCACCAAATATATCATCAGCTATATACCTTGCGGCTTTCTTGAAATCGTAGGTGATCGTTGCAGTTCTATTGTAATCACTTTCAAAAGAAGAATATAAATCAATAACATCAACATCATTTTTTTACAAATTTTTATTATAGCACCATAATTTTCTTGTGATACTGGATTGATAATAAGTGTTCCAATATTTTTATTTAACAGGTCTATAACACTATAATATTGAATACTCTCATCAGACTTTGAATCTGCAAAATAGTACTTATAGTCAGTTGATTCTAATTTTTGTTTTAGCAATCTATTTACGAGGTAGTAATTGGATTCTTCTTCAAGATTGCTTGAAGAAAAACCAACAATTCCTTTAGTGGCAAAAATAGAAGCGAGGGAGATAAATGCAGTTAAGATTAAAACCAATATTGTCTTACGCTTCATCTTTTTTACCCCTTAATTGATTTGCTATTGTTTTAAACATTTCATCAGGTACAATTGGCTTTGCTATGTGATCATTCATTCCAGCATTATGAGTCATTTCAATATCTATTTTCATTGCATTTGCACTCAAAGCAATAATTGGTATATTCTTACAATCATTCTTTCCACAAGCTCGTATAGCAATAGATGCTTCAAGTCCGTTCATTATAGGCATTCTTACATCCATCAAAATAAAGTCATAGGTATAGGAAGGTTCGGCTATGAACTTATCAAGTCCAATTTTTCCATTGCTAGCACTGTCAACAAATATTTTTTTTTCATTTAATAGCTTTCTGGTAATCATTTCATTTATGGCAATATCTTCAAAAAGTAGAGCTCTTTTACCTTTAAGTAATGAATCAATCCAAGCGGAATCTTCTTTTTTTTCCTGCTTTGTTTCACATATACCAACTGGAAGGATTACATGGAAGATTGATCCAACTCCAAGCTCAGACTCGACACTGATTTTTCCATTCATTGGTTCAATCAAGCCCCTAACAATGGATAAACCAAGACCAGCACCACCTTCTCTTGGTGATAAAGTTGATTCCTCTTGAGTAAATGGTGTAAAGATATTAGGAAGAAATTCCTTTGAAATACCAACACCGTTATCACTAATATCAAAATTTAAAAATACAATCTTGTTGTTTTTTTCATTTTCAGTGATTCCCTGATTTAATAAATTTTCATTTCGACCATTTTCTTCAATGACATCTTCAACAAAACTTATATCAACACAGACCTTACCCTTTTCATTTGTATATTTTACAGCATTGTTTGTAATATTTATAAGAATTTGCTCAGTTCTCATCTTGTCAAAATAAAGGCAATCATATTTTTTAGTTACAGTTTGATGTATAACTAATTCAATATTTTTCTCTCTTGCACGAGAGGATACAATCGTATTGATATTATCTATAAAGCTTTCAATATCTACAGAACCTCTATTTAAAACAATTTCACCCCAATTTAACCTTTGCATGTTGAGTACATCATTTACAAGTGCCAATAAATAATTACCACTTTCACCAATTTGTTTGAAATATTTTTTTGTAATTTGATCATCAACTTCCGTTGTACCAAAACGAGACAATCCAATGATTGTATTCATAGGCGTTCTCATATCATGGGACATCTTGGCTATAAATTCATTTTTTGCATTATTTGCTCTCTTTTCATTGAAAAGGGAGCCTTCAAGTTGCTTGTTGTAATCAAGGGTGATTTTTTCCTGCCTTAGTCTTGCCAACAATATAATTGAAAGAATAATTGTAATGAAAACAATTATAATAAGGAAAATAGCAATCAAAGGATTTCTATAAATATATCCAATAAAAGATACATCAATATTTTTATATTGCTTCATGAACGTATTAACAATTTCATTAACATCGTTTGAATCTATGTTATATATTACTTCATTTAAAATTGTAAATAATGCAGGATTTGTATAACTCTTAACTCCTATAGCCAGTCCAATAGGAGTTGTTGCAATTGGAGTTTGAACAAGTTGATTGGTAATATCTTGAAATATCCAATAGCTTGACTCCTCGGCTGTTAGATAGATACAATCAACAGCTTCTGATTTAATAGCTGCAATTGCCTCTTTTTTGTTACTAAAATTAATCTTTTCAGCATCCTTTAAATAGGATTCTATATACGTGTGTAAAAGGGGTGAATTGTTTACTATTGCAACTTTATTAATATTCAAATCATCTTTTTTAGAAAGCCGTACGATATCACTTTGATAATATGGCAATGTTTTTGTAATATTTACAAAGTTAACCTCAGTCTCACTGTTATCATAAACAAGTGTTATATCAATATCATCACTGGCTAACTTATTATAATAATCTGTTATATCAGATGCATAAATTACATTAAAATTAATTCCAACTCTATTTGTTATCCTGGCAATTACAGAACCAATTATTCCACCACCAACACCAAGCTTTCCTAGGGGAAAGATATCTGGAAGAACCAATGCATTTATTGATATATTATTATCTTTTAAATATTGAAGATATGCTTTTTCAGATTCATTAAATTCAAACTTACTTGTAGTTAAATTATATTTTGAATTCAAATCAACAGTTAATGTTGGATAATATTTATTGAGCTTTTTTATTGCATCATCAACCTTAATTATATCTTTATAAAGCCCCTGCCTCAATGCAACATAGAGTTCTGCTCCATCAATTACATCCAGAAGTTCATAATCAGAACCTTGCTCGTAGTTTGGAAATAATGCTAATTGTATTTGGTCATCGTTTAATGCTTTTTTAATTTGAGAGAGAGAATCAAACCAAACAACATTGCTCATTAATGTTAAATCATCATCTAAATAATTATTGTCTTTTGCATATTTTATCAGATTAGAATCTTTTTCTGGTGTAAAAAATCCATTCTTTACGGCATAAGATATTAGAAACTGGTTATTTTCATTATTTTTAATCAACCCTATTTGTTTATTTTTATATGTTAGATATGATTTTTCAATAATATCTGGATTTTTATTGGACTTAACAAGAAATAAAAACTTTTTACCTACACTTTCATTTGAAAAATTAAAGGCTTTTTCTCTTTCAGGGGTTTTAGATAAAGCAGGAAGCATATCGATCTTACCAGCTTTTAGTTTTTTTACTCGATCTTCTTGATTTAGCTCAACATCAGAAATTTCAAAATTCCAATCAATAAATTTAGAAAAATATTGAAGCCATTCATAATAATAGTTCTCATTTATAGATTTATTCGAATTTAAAGACGAATTTTTAGAAAAAGAAACAGAAATCGTATCTTTCCCATTTATTGATCGAGCAAATAGACTCTGAGAAATAACAATTAAAAAAACAAAGGACAATAAAGTAATAGTTTTTATTTTCTTCAATGTATTCCTCCACCAATAAATATTTAATATATATTATAGTATCATATAAGAATCAAATACAATAAAATAAGTAATTTCTATTATATTTACCTGAAAATATCAACTTTTTTATGGTATGATTTTGCATTTATAAATCAAATATTAAAAATCGGCTTTTATTCATCTCAAAGTCTTTAAACAATATGTATTAAGCAAATACAATTGAAAGTAAAGAATTATTGATAATCATAAAAAGTTAATAGAGTAAATGATATTCTTTTTTTATTTGTTATTTACAAATTCCAAGATGTAAAATTTATTTATTTCTCCAAAATGAGAGTCACAGGACCATCATTAATATACTTTACATTCATATGAGCACCAAAGACTCCTGCCTTTGTTACAAAACCCATATTATTGAATTTTTGGATAGCACTTTCATATAAAGTATTTGCAATATCGGGCTTTTCACTATTATCGTAGCTGGGGCGATTACCCTTCTTAAGTGATGCACAGAGGGTAAATTGACTTACAACAAGAATTTTACCACCTATATCTTTAACACTTAAGTTCTGCTTACCATCCTCATCCTCAAACATCCTAAGCTTTGATATTTTGTTACAACAATATTCAACTTTAGACTCATTATCACCTTTTTCAATACCTAAATATATTAAAAGGCCATTATCTATTTCACTTATCAATTTATCTTCAACGCTTACTGAGGCATCTTTCACTCTTTGTATTACACATTTCATACTATATTTATATCATATATTACAAATAATTTCATCAAAAATAATTCAAGTAAAGGCCTGCTTAAAGCAGACCTTCAATGAATAAGTTTAATAAATTTTATATACCACCTAAATTATTTATAAGTTAAGATCTCCAAAAGTATTTGGTAAATAATGCAAATACTGTATAAAGTTCCAATCTTCCACAAAGCATCAAGAATGCACATACCCATTTTATTGAGGATGGCAAAAATGCAAAGTTACCAGTTGGACCTACTTGGGAGAAGCCAATACCTATATTACCAAGACATAAGAACGAAGCTGAAAAACTAGTCATCATATCAGATCCAGATAAAGATATAATAGCTGCACCAATTAAACCGGTTGCAACATAAATTGAAATAAAACCACTAATTGAAAGGATGACAGAATCTCGAATTACACTCTTTCCTATCTTTACAGGGAAAACACCATTTGGATATATTCTTTGCTTTATGTGAGCAATAGCTGCCTTTATCGAAATTAAAACACGAACAACCTTTATACCACCACCAGCTGAACCTGCACAGCCACCAACAAAGAATAATACAAGCAATATCATCTGTGCGAAAGTTGGCCACAAAACATAATTTGCTGTAGCAAATCCAGTTGTTGTTATAATTGAAGCATTTTGGAATGCACTATATCTGAGTGCTGTGGGAAAACTTGAATAGGTACCTTTATAGGTTAGATATCCTGCAATTAGAAGTGTACATGTTGAGAATATTACAACATAGGCTCGAAGCTCACCATCAACTAATACTGATTTAATTTTACCAGTCATAGCTTTATAATATAATGCAAAGTTTGCACCACCAATTAACATAAATGTAGTTACAACAACATCAACGTAGACACTGTCGAATGTTCCAATGGAAGAGTCCTTAACACAGAAACCAGCTGCCGCCATAGTTGAAAAAGTAACAGTTACAGCATCATATAAAGTAAGGCCTCCAAACAAAAGAAAAATAGTTTCAAGAACAGAAAAACCAACATATATTCCCCATAGAATAATTGCAGTATTTTGAATTCTAGGAGTCAATTTGTCTTTTGTAGGTCCAACAGATTCTGCACCTACCATCTTATTACCACCTAGACCTATTCTTGGTATCAAAGCTACAAACAAAACAACAATACCCATTCCGCCAAGCCAATTTGTAGCAGAACGCCAAAAAAGAATTGATGAAGGATTATTTTCTATTTGTGTTAATACTGTAGCACCTGTTGTTGTATAGCCACTCATTACCTCAAAATATGCACTGGCATAATCTGGATAGCTTCCACTTACAAGAAGAGGGATTGAAGTAAATGCAGCTCCAAGTATCCATGAAAAGGTGACAAATAAATAACCATCACGAGTTCCAATGTTTTTATTCTCATGTCCCCAAGTAAATATTGCAACAAATGAACAAAATAGTGCAATAGCAAGATAGGAATAACCAAAGCCAAGCAAAGCTTGACTCTCTCCATTATAATAAGCCATTACAGTTGGAATTCCCATTAAAAAAGCAATAAAGGCAAGAATGTATGCAAGTAGTCGTAAATCTTGTTTTATATTCATTTCTTTTTGGCCTTTGTAAACAATTTTTGAATGGATTTAACACCACCAACCGCGACCGATACAAGAACGGAATCACCTTCCTTTAAAACATAATTACCATTTGGGATTATCTGCTTTAAATCCTTTGTACAAACGGCTGCAATAATTCCTTTTTCCTTCATGGTTATGTCAGATAGTTTTTGATTACATACAGGCGTATCTTTTTCTATTTTGTACTCATAAACTTCCATTAATCCACCAAATATAGAATGAAGGCTTGATACATTTGGACCTCTAAGCTTGCTCAATACTGTTTCAACAGTCGATTCAGTTGTAGATATAATTGAATCAATTCCAAGATAACCTGCCATGCTTAAATAGTTGATATTCTGTCTAATAAGGGCAATGGATCTTACAATTCCAACCTTCTTTGCATAGGTTGCTGTTATTAAATTTAGCTCATCAATCTCTGTTAAAGATATCAACAAATCATGATTTGTTAGATTGGAATCCTTTAAGATTGTATCATCTGTTATATCTGCATTTAATACCAAAATCTGAGGAAATTCTGCTGAAAATTCATTGCATACTTCAGCTTTCATCTCAATCAATGTTATATTTTTTAATTGAGCTAAATTGCATAACTTTAAAAAGAAACGAGTAATCATTGAACCACCAACTAGAATTATCTTTACCTTTTCTTTTTGTTTTGTTGAAACATTGCTCATTAAAGTTGAAAGTTCTTTTGGTTTTCCTACTATTGAGAGTACATCACCATCTTTAATAAGTGTTGAACCATTTGGAACCTTGGTGCCTTTTTTGTTTTTGATGGCAGCAACAATGTAATTAAATTTGGACTCTTTTCTAATATCACTGATTGTCTTGTTTTCAAAGTTATTGAATCGAACAACTGGATAATTATAAAGAATAAATGAAGAATCATTAAAGGTTATTACATTATTATATATACCATTGTTGATGATATTATATATTGATTTTGCAGTAACAACATTTGGGTTAACAATTTCTGAAATACCTAACAAAGATCCCATAATTCCAGTCTTGCCACTCCAACCGAGGTTCTTAATTGCTGCAATTGTTTTAATTGAATGAAACTGACTGGATACAATACCACATGCTACAATATTTATCTCATCATTTCCTGTTACTGCAATAAAAGCATCAGATTCATCACATTTAGCTTCAATTAAAATTTCAAGATCTGTACCACTACCAAGAAAACCAATGCAATCAAATCTTTGCAATACATGATCTAACCGTACTTTATCACTATCGATAAAAGTTATATCTGCGCCTTCTTTGCTAAGCTTATATGCAATTCTAGAACCTCTTCGTCCTGCTCCAACTATAATCACTTTCATTATATATAATTTCCTCAATTTAATCATGCTTTATAAGTTAAACCAATATTGATTAAGCGTTACAAAGTTTGCAAAACACCTTAAATTGCACCCTACTATAGAGAACAATATATTTGCTTATGCATGAGTACACAAGTTTAGCATAAATTGTATTTAATCTTCTAGCAAAAAAGAGGATAATTTAAATAAAAAAGTTAAATAAAACACCAAAAGCATAATTTTGACCAAAAATTTTAAATAAGACATAGAATAATAGTAATATTTATACCAAAATAGTTTTTTTTACTAAATTTATCAAAATTTACAATAATATTGAAGAAATAAATTGCAATATACTGATTTATAGAGTAGATTTATTACATAGCATAAAGATTATTGATTCTTTATCAAAGGGGTAATTATGAGTGAAGAAAAGAAAAATTGGTTGCTTAATACAGGAGACGATTTTTACAAAAACTGTAAAGACTTTTTCCCTATCGGAATTGATCCTGATTTAACACCATCCGACATTCCATCTGCAATTATTAGTTCTATTGAGAAAGTAGCAGATGACAAATTTAAATTGGAAATTACTGCGACTCTCCGAGGTTCATCTGACGAAAACAGTGCAGCTGACCAGCCTTTGACTTATCGCATTAAGTATTTCTTATCAAAAGGTGATACTTTAACTTTAAGATTCAATGATTATGATGTTGATGACGAAGATTTGAATGCCTTTTATTTTGGTGATGATGAGGATGATGGCGAATTCGACGAAGACGACTTAGAGTCAAGCGACGAGGATGAAGAGGTTATTGCTGAAGAAATTGATTTAACTTCTGATGATGATGATGAAGTTGAAGAAGAAATCTTTGACATTGATGATGATTTTGATGATTACGACGATGATGATGATGAGTTAGATGATAACTTCTTATTCAGCGTTGGCGTTCAACATTTTAAAGTAAAAGATATTGATTGGAATACAATCACTCTTGAATATTCATCTGAGGATGAAGATGATTTTAGAATCAAAGAGTAATTAATAGCAATCCCCTCACCGAAAGGTGAATGAGATATTCAACCAAGTGCCAAGGTGTTTGAAAAAATGCCTTGGTATTTTTATCTAAAATAAAAAAAATATTTGGCTGAATATTTAAACCAACAAGAGTTTATAACCTAGAAAAAATATTAATTTCTCCTCGTCAGATTCTAAGCTAAAAAACAACTTTGACTTTATCTAGTGAACAATAAAATTTCACCAAGCCTTTTAAAATAAGATCTTGGTTTTTTTATTAAATCAAAATCTATTTTATTGGGATAATATCAGGCTCGACATAAGGACCTTCTTTGATCGTTAATGCAAACAGACTGTTACCCAATCCAAGTATGGCAGAGATGAGAAATAACACCTCAATACCTGCTGTTTGCCAAATCAATCCACCAAGCAATGCTATAATAATGCTGATCAAATGATTTACAGAAATACCTGTTGTAATTGTTTTACTTAATTCCTCTTGATTGGCAGATAGATCCTTGCAATAAAGAAGAGAGGCCATGCTACATAGTGATAAAATTGAATCAAGCACATAGTTAGCACAAACAACAAAATAGGCTGTTTGATGGGAAAATATTCTATGAGCAAAACCATAAAAGAAGCATACAATAATTAAAATAAGAGTATCTGCAACCATCACCTTCTTATAACCTATTCTATCAATCAACTTACCAATTATAGGTGAAAATATAATAGAAAGGCCTGCAGTAAATGCAAATAACAGGGCCATTACAGAAGCGCTTGCACCATAGTTTAAAACAAGAACAAAGGGAGCAAATGTAATGAATATTTGCTTTCTAGCACCATAGAAAAAGGATAAGGTGTAGTACTTAGCATATTTTTTATGAAAATATACCTTGGGTCCTTTTTTAGTTTCAACCTGTAATTCAGGAATACGAGTTACAAAGAAATATGCTATCAAAGCTATAATCATTGCCATGAAATAAATAGCTTTATAACTTTCTGCATCCCCTCTTCCAAAACCAAAAAATGATAAAATCAAAAAGAATATAGGAACAAGCAGAAAACCAGCAATATTACCAATAGACCTATAGCCTGTCATAACACCTAAAGCATTTCCACTCATATTATCATTACTCATCTCAATGGAAAGACTTTGTCTTACTTGCATGCTAATATGCTCACCAAGACTATTCATAACAAGGAAAAATATTACAACCCATTTATTAGATCCAAGAAAAGTCAAACCAAGAAAACCACATATCGAAATTAATATTGCAAGTTTGTAGTTTTTCTTATCACTCTTCTTATAAAGCCATGCAAGGATAAATATTAAAAATAATCCAGGCAACTCTCTAAAGAATTCTATTACACCCAAATCTATTTTTGAAATATGAATTATCTCAGCAAGATAGTTATTCATAATTGCTCTAGCTATGCTGTTTGTCACTCCAAAGAAAAGAGCAGACAACAAAAAAGGCATAACATTGTAGTTTGCCTTAAATGCATCAGTGACAGTTATTTTATTTTTGTTTATTTTTATCATTAATCATCCCGAAATTAAATATGGCTTAAATATATAAACAATATCTTATAAACTCAATGGAATAATATGGTTTTAATAATATATAAATTTATTTTACTGCAAGATGATGTGCTAATTCTTTAAGTTTAATCTCACCAATAATTGATTGCTTTTGAAGAGGAACACTTACTATGCTTGCGCCAACAAAAGTGTTCTCCATCTTTTCTTTCCATTCTTCATTTCCTGTAGATTTATTTATAACTAACCGTGAAAGTTTTAGATTTAAATCATTTAATTGATCTCTTATAAGAATGCTTTCAGATAGACTCAATTCATCTTCATTCATAACAAGTATCAACTCACAAACATTAGGGTCAGAGAGCTTTGCATTTAAGCTCTCATACCTTTTTCTCATGGACATCAACCTGATATATACAGGATCATCTTCTACCTTATCTAAATGATCCTTTCTTATTCTTGCTACTGTATTTTTTTTATCTATTATTTGAACTCTCATCTCAGAAAGTGCATCAACCCATTTTACGTTTACCTGAGGAAGGGCCAATGTTTTTAAGGTAAGTGCAGTTGGAGGAGTATCAATTATTACAGAATCATATGTTTTTTGTGCAAAACAATCTTCCAATACCAAAAGAGAAGCATATTCCTCTGTTCCTGGTGAATACTTAAGTATGGAAAAATACTTTTCCATATTAAATGATTGTTGGTAGTGATATACATTTTTCATTGTATTTTGAATACCTTTGATGTATTGCTTGCTCTTTCCTGGAAGATCTGCTTCCGATACATACAAGTTATCAAACATATTTTTTTCTTTCTTGGTAAGCTTTGTAGCAAAGATATCATGGAGATTATGAGCGGGATCCATTGAAACAAGAAGAGCCTTTTTGGAACTTGAGCTACTGTTAACTAATTCAAGCGATGCACAGGTTGATTTACCTACTCCACCCTTACCAATAAAAATTTTATATTTACCCATAGTTTAAGGTTCTCCTATAATACTTGCAATTTCACTTAGACCATTTCCTGTTTGAGTTGCTCTAAGTATCATTCTTTCATAATCATCTTTCATAAGTGGAAGCAATTCCATTGTTACAGCAATGGGGGGGGAAGGAAGTCCTACAGCATCACCAAATAGTATAAGTGTAAACATGTGCGCCATCTCACGTGCCTCATATTCAATTTGATCTGTTGCCTTTTGACGGTTTGCAATATCCAATCCCTTCATGAATGCTTTGACATAGGCTATCTTTTTATTAATGTTTAATTTTCCTATCAATGACAATATTTTACCCTCTATTTCTTCTTGTTTCGGTAGTCCTCAACGTTAAATTCTACAAGTTCCATTTTAATTGTTTTCTTACTTGGAATAGCAGAATAAATTCCATACATAGCAATTAAAGCAGTAACGGTTTCAAGAATATCCTGAATCAAGGCAAAATAACCGTATAAAGCAAAAAGAGTACCAATAAACACAGAAATTAATACAACATTATGAAATTGAAAATACATAGCTCTGCTTAAATTTCCATCTTCCTTAACATTTTTAAAAGTAATAAGACGAATTATAATTGGAACACAAAGTGAAAATATTGCAGATCCAAAAAAACAAATCATTGTCATGGTATATGAAGCTCTACTCAATGGGCCTACATTGAATCTATGATTTATAAATATACCTAAAAACAAAACAACTACTACGATGCACATTATAGCAAAACGTTTTTTCAATACTTTAAATATGTTATCTACCATTTTATTTACTCCTTAATCTTATAAATGCGATAAACCGAAATGAGAGAATTAACTCCCATTTCGGTCAAAATATTTTGAATAATATTCTAAATAATACTAGGCAACTTTCTTTTTATTAACAATTGCAATAATTGAACAAGCACCAACATATAATACAATAACGATAATTACTGTATTAACAATACCAAGTAAAACATTTCCTTTTGCTATATACCCAATTTCATTTTCAATTAATGCCCAAACAGTCATTATCATCATAAATAAAGCAGGAATAAATGTTGCTAAATATTTCTTACCACCACGTCCTCTTAAATATACAGAACCAGCAAATAAAGCTAATGCTGCAAGAGTTTGGTTATTGGCACCAAATAGAGGCCACAATGCAGTAGCACCAACAGCAGTTATTTGACCATCAGCTGTAAGTGGACCAGAGAAAGCTAGTAATGCAGCTGTAACCAATGCGATAAGAGTTGCACCATATTTGTTTGTATACCAATGTCCGTTATCACTTCCAACACGTGCTTCTGGAGTTAATAATTCTTGAATAACATATCGTTGTAGACGAGTTGTTGTATCAAGAGAGGTTCCAGCAAATGATGCTACAAAAACACCCATTAGAACAGCAGCAATTCCACTAGGAATGCCCAATGATTGTATAATATTAGAAGAACCTTCAATAAAGGCTGTTGTAGGTGAAGTTTGTCCCCAACTACCATAAATACCATTCCAAATTTGAGAATCAGTACCTGTACCTGCAAGGCCTAAACCAGCACAACATGCAATTATAACCAATACAGCTAAAGCACCTTCCATTAACATTGAACCATAACCAACAAATAATGCATCGTCTTCAGTTGCAAGCTGTTTTGAAGTTGTACCAGAAGCAACTACTGAATGGAAACCAGAAATAGCACCACAAGCAATTGTGATAAACAAGAAAGGCCATAAACTTGGAGCACCTGTAGGATTAACATTAATAGCAGGAGCTACTAAATGAAGTCCACCATTAAATGGAGCTACAAAAACACCAACAACTAATAGACCCATAGCAATGAATAATTGCCATGCATTCATGTAGTCACGAGGTTGTAATAGAGTAGTAACTGGAAGTACAGATGCAATAAATGCATATATCAATAAAATTATTGTCCATACTGCAATTGGATCAAAGATACCTACAGAACCTAAAGTTATTGGAAGTAATTCACCAAGTACAACTGTTACATACATAACGAATACAGCCAAGAATGTACCTAAAGTAGTACTGATACCTTTCTTATATAAAGCCCAACCTAAGCAGATAGCAATTGGAATTTCAACCCAGAAAGGAAAGACAGAACCAGGATATGTGCTAAATACAGCTGCCATAACCTTACCAAGAATAGCAATGAAAAGCCATAATTCTATAAATACAATTAAGAAGAAAGCAACTTTGATCTTCTTACCAATAACTTCAGTAGCTACTTCACTTATTGATTTTCCCTGGTGTCTAAGTGATAGAACTAGAGATGAAAAGTCCTGTACAGCACCCATAACAATGGAACCAACGAAAACCCAAATCAAAGCTGGAAGCCAGCCCCAAATAACTGCGATAGCAGGTCCTACAATAGGGCCGGTACCTGCGATAGATGTGAAGTGGTGTCCAAAAATAATACCTCTTTTAGTTGGTACATAATCAACTCCATCTTCAAATTCAACTGCTGGAGTTTTATTGGTACTTGAAAGTTCAAAAATTCTCTTTCCAATAAATTTACCATAGGTTTTGTAAGCAATAATATAACCCGCAAAAGCTAAAACCATAATTAGTATAACATCCATGTTTTTCTCCTCTTTAATTAAAATATCATTATCTTAATAAGACAAACACAAGTCTTATTAAGAATTAAAAACACCAAATAATTATAAAAGTCCAAATAAAAAATTAATTCCATTTGTTTACGTGAAATATGAATAATAATTAGATACTTTATAGCTAAAAATTATCCACAAGGAATATATTACACCCTGCTTTCTGATAACTCAACCAAAATTATTCGGCAAATATCCATAATAGACCTACAATTCAAAATAGCATTCCATTTTTTATACAAAAAAAACTAATTATATGGTCAATAAATATTATGACTTAATAATATTTAACTAACTTTAAAAAATAAACAAATTTGATTGTGTAAAACTCAATAATTAAAGCCCTATTTAAATACGAATGAGCAAAACAAATTCCATTAATATAGAGTTAGATCCAAAGCCAATAAAAGAACACTTAAAGAAAAAAAGACATTTTATAAAATGAATATTTACTTAATTAATAATTATCATTAAAGTATTTTTGGTAATAAATATTTATATAATTGACATTATTCTTAAACAATACTTAGTATTTACTAAAAGTTGTTTTGTTCTTATCCTCAAATATTTGCAAATAAATATGATAAAAAACCGATTTATAAAATTTAATTTTTAAAAGAAAGTTCTTTGCATCATCAAGTATCCTCAATCATGTTTCATTCGAACCATTACCATATTTTTACCTAATTTTTAATATTTTAGAAGTTATTTCCTCCAAAAGACTTAACATGATGTAAAAATGAAATAGGTCTCAAGGAATAATAATTTTACCCAAATTGTTATTTTGACAGTCATATTTGTAGTGTCAAATAAATATTCTTTAAACTAATTTAATATATAAAAACAGAGTAATCACTTAACATAATGTATGCACTTACTATTACTTATTTGTATCTTTTACCAACTTTGAACAAAACTCCAGTACAAGTAATCATTCTTTTCTTACTTGGAGTAAAAGTATCTTTAGGGAAGTGTATAAATTCAACAGTTGGAATTTTAAACTTTATGCTTTCTATTCAATTTTAATATTATCAATCCTAAGCAATTAAAGAGATCTTTCTTAATATCTTTATAATTTATCACAATCTATGGTAGCAAAAGAGTTCATAAGGTTATAATATTTTAATTATGAATAATAATATAAAGATTTGCCCTTATACAGAGAATTGTGGCGGATGCCAGTTACAGGGCATGCCATATCAAGAACAATTAGAAGAAAAGATGACTATTGTCAAAGAAGTAGTTGGAAAATATGCTCCAGTAGGTCCAATTGTTTCAATGCAAGATCCAACTCACTATAGAAATAAATCTCAAACAGCATATGGCATGAAACAAGGAAATGTTATAAATGGTAAATACCGTTTATATTCACATGAATTAACTTCTGTTAAATCCTGCATGTTAGAAGATAAAGAAACTGATGTAATATTTCAAACTATTAATGAACTCATGAACACCTTATTCATTGAACCATATGATGAAGATCTTGATTTAGGCGTAATTCGACATGTTCTTGTCAAAAGATCCTTTTCTACAAATCAGATTATGGTTGTACTTGTATGTGGAACAAGTAAAATTCCTCGTAAAAAAGATTTTTTAAAATTGCTTATTACAAGACATCCAAACATTCAAACAATATTGCTAAACATAAACAATCAACCTACTTCTATAATACTAGGAGATAAGGAAGAAGAAATTCTTTATGGTGATGGATACATAGAGGATGAACTTTGTGGATTAAACTTTGTAATAACCGCTAAATCATTCTATCATGAAAATTCAATACAGGCTGAAAAGCTCTATACAATTGCAATGAAAATGGCACAGTTAAAGGAAACTGATGTAGTTATTGATGCTTATTGTGGTACAGGTACCATTGGTCTTGTAGCAGCAAAGCAAGGTATTGACCATTTAATTGGAGTTGAAAGAAATGAAGCTGCAGTTATGGATGCAAAGCTTAATGCTTCCTCAAATCATATCGAGAATGCTGAGTTCATATGTGCAGATGCAAGTTCCTTCTTCAAAACAATGGCCAAAGCCAAAGAACATATTGATGTCCTTTTCTTAGAACCAACAAAAAGTGGTACTGATGAGAGATTCTTAGCTGCTGCAATGAAAATGAACCCTCGTAATATCATTTATATTTCATGCAATGTTGATACACTCGATAGAGATCTTAGATACATTGAACGATTTGGTAATTATAGGGTTCGAGGAATTCAACCTATTGATTTGTTTCCATACACTGAACACATAGAAAACATTGTTTTAATAGAAAAGAAAATATAACCAATCGACTACCAGCTTTTTATTTTTTAATAATAAAAGGTGGTTTTAAATATGATATTTATACATTTTATTTAGCGATAAAATGTATTTTTTATAACACTAAAATATTTATTTTGCAAAATATTGTATAATCGCATTAAAAATAAAAAAGGATTTGATAATGAAACCACATATTTCACAACTATTACAATATGCCACAGTAAGTCTTAATATAACCAACAAAGATCTTTTCAGTTGGACTGGAACCGGATTTTTTGTTGATGCATTGGATGAAACGAAAACCAAAAGGATACCCTTATTAATTACAAGCAAGCATATTCTTGAAAATGGCGAAACTCTAACTTTCCAGATAAGAACTCAAAACGACAAAGGTGAACCTCAACAAATAGATCAATTTAAAGTACAAATTTCTGACCTTCAGAAAGCTTGCATATATCATCCGTCAAAGGATGTTGATATTGCAGCTGTTTCAATTGCATTTCTAATGAACAATGCACTTAAGCAAGGTAAAAAAATCTTTACAGCTCCTTTTACTCTTAACTTGATCCCTAATGAAACAACTGAAAAAACATTACTTGCTATGGAAGAAATTATAAGCATTGGCTATCCTGATAACCTTTGGGACAGTGCTAACAACCTACCTCTATTTAGAAAAGGTATAACTTCTTCAAACCCAACATTTAACTACAATGGTAGAGAGGAATTCTTAATGGATATTCCAGACCTTCCTGGAACCAGTGGTTCACCTGTATTAATTTACACTCAGACAAATTTAGGTGTAAAAGATGGTAAGATGCAGCAAGGTGGCAGATTGATCCTACTTGGAGTTTTATCAAGTAGTATTGTTGATGATATTGAAGATGATTCAACACCAATCAACATCAATTTAACAACTGTTATTAAAGCAAGAAAGATATTTGATTTATTCAAATTAATATCCCCTCCATCAAATGCAAAAGAGAAAATTGAAAAAAATTTTTAACAATTTAACATATGAAGACTGGGTAAATCTTATTTAGATTTCCTAGTTTTTTTAATTTTTTAATTATCCATCTAAGTCTAATATGATTAAAAGTAGCCTAATAATGACTAACTGTATATTAAACCGTGATTAATACTTATATTTTACCATTAATATATCTTCCGACATATAGGAATATTTACGCCTTTATATTCAACTACTTTCTATTGCTTTGATTTAATTGGACTAAAAACTTTACCCAAACGAAGCCTCGAAGAGTCTGTTTTTTTCAATAACTTCTAAATTCTACTATGATAGGTGCGACAGAATTATTCTATAAATACTAGAAAGCATCAAACAAAGAAAAAGAGAAAAAATATATATATAGGTTTAAAGGATTTTAAATTTTGTATAAAA
>CAYWGU010000029.1:0-25871 GCA_964457975.1 uncultured Spirochaetaceae bacterium
GTAAAGCCTCAAAAAATAAACATCTACGCTGGTTTAAAAGGCTTCTGGATAATCATTTTGAGGGTATTATCGCTCATGCTACATATGATATCTCGGCAGGTAAAATAGAGAGAATTAACAATAAGATCAAAACTGTTAGGAGACAGGGATATGGATATTCCGGAGATGATTATTTCTTTTTTAAGCTTTTCGATGCAAGCCGGAAAGACTATGTCAGAAATCCAGCTTGTAATAAAATTGCCTAAAACACACAACTTTTATGATTGATCCATTAAATTACAGAGAAATTGGGGTCTTGGAACCTTATGGTAAAATATAAATCCAAGTAAAAGACATGTCAATTTCACCTTGTCACCTCGAAAATCCCATTAAATAATCAAAAAAGTACTTGTGTACATTCCTGATTGATTATTACTCTCTAGCTAAAGAACAATTTAAAAAAAGTTAAAAATAAATTTATATATGTTTAATTCTGTGGAAAAAATGTAAAATAGGTTTATAAAAAATTTTTTGTAAATTTTTATCCGAATTACAATAAATATCAAAAAAAGCAGACCATTACAAAAATTAATAATTAGTCTACTGTTAAATATCTATGTGGTATAGAATAAAATATTAGAAAAACTCAATATTGTTTTCAAGGAGTTCTTTTTCACTTTCTTCAAGAAGGTCATCAAGTGATTTGTCAGAATTGTTTTCTAGAATTTTATAAGGATCTAAAGCAAATACCTCAAGTCCTATTTTTGCATAATCACTCTGCAGCTTTTTGTTGCTATACATGTTTAGATCTAGCTGAAATCTAATGGTTTTTATATCTTTTATCATATTGGTAGTTTTTAGTAGTAAACTCTTATCTGATTGCATATTAAATATACGAATTATGCCTTGTGTGGCCTCTGTGTTTAAAAATGGTGCTAGTTTAGGATCAATTAACATTTTATCTCCAATTTGGTAGGTAAAAACTAGCAGAAAATATGTAAATTTGCAATCTATGTTATTCTTTTGATTTTGGGTTATATTTAAATATGTAAAATTGTTCGAAAATATTTCATTCTATTTGATATATTTAATTCAATTTAGTATAGTGTATAAGGAAGATTGTATTTCTATTAAAATCACAAATAAATTATCCAATAAGGAAGGTATTAATAATATGGCACAACAAATTCAAGATTTGGTTGATTCTATTCAAAAAGATGGAGTAGATAAAGCCAACGAGAAAGCTGCAAGAATTATATCTGATGCAAATAAAAAGGCAAAAGAAATAATTAGAGATGCTAAAAAAGAAGCTGATAAGATGCGCACTGATGCTGAAAGAGAAATTGCATTGAGGGATCAAAGTGCACAAGCAAGCATGAAGCAAGCATCACGTGATGTACAGATTTCATTAAAGAAAGAACTGACATCTCAACTAGATTCTTTATTAGTCAAGAAATCAGGACAAGCTTTTACTGGAGATAATTTAGTAAAGCTCATTAAGAGTGTTATTGCATTAGATTTAACAGATGCTAAAAATACTGAATTGCAGGTATCTGAAAAGGAATTCAAAGCATTAGGCAATGAATTAGCAAAAGACCTTGCTGTTGAACTTAAAAAGGGTCTTGAAATCAAACCTGTTAAAAATGTTAATGTTGGTTTCCGCTTAGCTGAAAAAGATGGTTCAGGATACTTTGACTTCTCTGATGAAGCAACTGCAAAGTTATTGACTCCTTTCCTTTCTTCAGCTATTGCAGAAATAGTATTCAAAAAATAGGAGATTAGAGTGGCTTCTTATTATTATTTAGTTTCTACATTACCAAGTTTAAGATGGGAAGATAAATGTCCATTTAGTTGTGACGAGTTTCTTGTCATGTGCAAAGGTAATATCACAAAGAGCGAATATAATATCATTGAGGAGACCTTTTCAGGCAAACCAACTTCGTCTAAGTATGTTAAGGAATGGCAAGCATTTCAAACAATGGTGAAGAAGGAAATGGCCGACCAACGTAGTAAAAAGCTCAATATTGCTGGGGATAAATATAAAAATTCTGGTGATAAAGAGTATAGGATAGTTGAGAGTGTAAGAAATGCTCTCTCTGCCCCAAACGCCTTGGAAGGTGAGCTGATTATAATGCAGCTTTACTGGAAGTATCTCGATGATAAGAGTGCTGGTCATGTTTTTGATTTAGAAGGCCTTCTAGGTTTTTCTATCAAATTACAGCTTTTAGAAAGAAAGTCCATTTTTGATAGAGCAGAAGGAAATAAAGAATTTACATCTTTATTATCCAACCTTCAATCGAATATTAAAGGCAATTAAGTGGAGAAGAATATGGAAAATATGAATGGACGCGTCACCGGTGTCAACGGAAATATGGTAACTGTCGAATTTGACAAAGCTATTTCTAAAAACGAGGTGGGTTATATTCACCTAGGTGATGTTCGCCTAAAGAGTGAAGTAATCAAAATTAATGGTAAAATTGCTAGTTTGCAGGTTTTTGAATCTACAACAGATGTAGCAGTTGGAGACAAAGTTTCCTTTTCAGGTGATATGCTTAGTGTTGAACTTGGACCTGGCCTTCTTACCCAAATCTATGATGGACTACAAAATCCACTACCTGAGTTGGCAAAAGAATGTGGATTCTTTCTTCAAAGAGGTGTTTACTTGGATCCAATTCCTAATAATGATTGGGTATTTACACCAAAGGTAAAAGTTGGCGATGTAGTAACACAAGGTGATACAATCGGAACTGTACCAGAAGGTCAATTTACACACCAAATAATGGTACCTTTTACATGTGCTCCTGTTGATTGGAAGGTTCTTTCAATCGTTAAGAAGGGTACCTACAATGTAAGAGCTAATATTGCAACAATAGAAAATCCTAAAGGCGATAAAAAAGAATTAACCATGGTGTTCACATGGCCAGTTAAAAAAGCTATCAAACTTTATGATGAAAGATTAAGACCAGATGAACCATTGGTAATGAAAATTAGAGTTATTGATACATTTTTACCTGTTGCAAAGGGTGGTACATTCTGTGTTCCTGGACCTTTTGGTGCTGGTAAGACTGTTTTACAGCATATGCAAAGTAAAAATGCTGATGTAGATATTGTAATCATTGCAGCTTGTGGTGAGCGAGCCGGTGAAGTTGTAGAAGTTCTAAAAGAATTCCCTGAATTGATTGATCCAAAAACTGGTAAGTCCTTGATGGAAAGAACAATCATCATTTGTAATACATCCTCAATGCCTGTTGCAGCTCGTGAAGCTTCTGTTTATACAGCAGTTACAATGGCTGAATACTACAGGCAGATGGGCTTGAATGTTTTGCTGCTTGCTGACTCTACCTCCCGTTGGGCTCAGGCTATGAGAGAAATGAGTGGTCGTTTGGAAGAAATTCCAGGTGAAGAAGCTTTCCCAGCATATCTTGAAACTAGAATTGCAGAATTTTATGAAAGAGCTGGTAAGGTTAGACTTAAAGATGGTAGAACTGCTTCCGTTACAATCGGTGGTACAGTATCTCCTGCAGGTGGTAACTTTGAAGAACCTGTTACACAGGCAACTTTGAAGGTTGTTGGTGCATTCCATGGTCTATCTCGTGAAAGATCTGATGCTCGTAAGTATCCTGCAATCGATTCTCTTGAATCATGGTCAAAATACACAGGTGTTATTCAAAAAGATAAGGTTGAATATGCAAGATCTATTTTATTCAAAGGTACTGAAGTAAACCAAATGATGAAAGTTGTTGGTGAAGAAGGAACTGGAGTAGAAGATTATATTACATATCAAAAGAATGAACTACTTGATGCCGTATATTTACAGCAGAATTCATTTGATCCAGTTGATGCAGCTGTTATTGTTGAAAGACAGCAATATACATTTGATAAACTGTTTAAAGTTCTTTGTGCTAAATTTAAACTTACAGCTAAGAAAGATGTTCGTTTGTATTTCAATGAAATCAGGCAGAAATTCTTAGACTGGAATAACGTTGAATTTAAGAGTGAAAGATTTAAACAAATTGAAGGTGAAATAGATACTTTATTTGAAAAAGAGTTCGCAAGCTTTGATGAAGCTGGCGAGAAGTTACTATAAGGGCGGGTAAACAATGCAAAAAGTATATACCAAGATTGAATCCATTGTCGGTAACGTTATTACTGTCCGTGCAAAGGGTATCAAAAATGAAGAACTTGCTATCGTAACAACTCGAAGTGGTGAGAGCTATGCCAATGTAATTAAATTACAAGATGACCTAGTTTCCCTTCAGGTTTTTGCAGGTGCTGCTGGTATTTCAACAGGAGATCAAGTTCGTTTCTTAAATCACTCAATGAAAGTTTCATACAGTGATGATTTATTAGGACGTATATTTACAGGTTCTGGTGCTCCTCGTGATAAGGGACCAGAATTAACAGATAATATGATAAATATCGGTGGACCATCAGTTAATCCTGCAAAGAGAATTATTCCTTCTAATATGATTAGAACTGGTATTCCAATGATTGATGTTTTTAATACATTGGTTGAATCTCAGAAATTACCTATTTTCTCTGTATCAGGTGAACCATATAATCCATTATTAGCTCGTATTGCTATGCAAGCTGAAGTTGATTTAATCATTTTAGGTGGTATGGGTCTTAAGTATGATGATTATCTATACTTTAAGGATACACTTGAAAAGAGTGGTGCTATGAGTCGTACAATTATGTTCATTCATACTGCATCAGATCCATCTGTTGAATGTATGATGGTACCTGATATGGCACTAGCTGTAGCTGAAAAATTTGCTATGGATGGTAAGAAGGTATTGGTTCTATTAACTGATATGACAAACTTTGCCGATGCAATGAAAGAAATGGCAATTACAATGGATAAAGTTCCATCTAACCGTGGTTATCCTGGAGATCTTTATTCTTCTCTTGCTTCTCGTTATGAGAAAGCAGTTGACTTTGAAGGTGCAGGATCTTTAACCATTTTGGGTGTAACTACCATGCCTGGTGATGATGTAACTCATCCAGTACCAGATAACACAGGTTATATTACTGAAGGTCAGTATTATCTTAAGGGCGGAAGAATTGAACCATTTGGCTCTCTTTCACGTCTAAAACAACAGGTAAATAAAGACACTCGTGATGATCACCGTGCTTTAATGGATGGTATGATTAAGCTTTATGCATCTTATAAAGAATCTTTGGAAAAGAAATCCATGGGTTTCCAGATGACTGATTGGGATGAAAAGCTTTTAAAATATGGTGAATTATTCGAATCTAAAATGATGGATTTATCAGTTAATATTCCACTAGAAGAGGCATTGGACCTTGGATGGGAAATTTTAGCTAAATGTTTTAACCAAAATGAAACTGGTTTGAAATCTGATTTAATTTTAAGTCGTTGGCCTAAGAAAGAAGCTTAATAGGGGGGTAAAATGGCCGTCAAATTGACTAAAAACGAGCAGAAAAAGCAAAAAGATAAGCTCAAGCAATTTACACGTTACCTTCCAACCTTGCAATTGAAAAAACAACAATTGCAGATGGTTATTAGAGGCATCGAAAGTAAAGTTGCAGCGCTTAAGATTGAGCAGAAACAGCTCGTTGAAGGAATGCAGGATTGGATTTGCGTGTATGCAGAAAATAAAGTATTTGCAGACGATAAAGAACTTTCCAACCTTGTTAAGATTGATAGAGTAGTACGTGTTAAAAGTAATATCGCAGGTGTTACCATTCCAGAGTTCAAAGAGCTCACATTCCAAGAAATCGAATACGATTTAAACGAATATCCTCTTTGGGTTGATGATGGTATTGAAACACTACGTGATTATGCAAGACTTGATGCACTAATTAGTACTCTTGATATCCAATTGAATTTGCTTGGTAAGGAACTTAGAACCACATCTCAAAGAGTTAACTTATTTGAGAAGGTTAAAATTCCTGAAGCAAAGAATAATATCAAGAAAATACGTATTTACCTTGGGGACCAACAGACAGCTGCTGTTGTTCGAGGTAAAATTGCTAAAACTAAAACAGTGGGGGGACAGGCATGATAGTTCCCATGAAAAAAGTTTCTGTAATTGTTGAAACTTCTAATAAGGGCGATATGTTAATGGCTCTTAGAAAGAGTGGAGTTATCCACATCTTTACGGATAGTGAAAGAAGTCTTAAAGGTGAGGAATTACAGAAAGATGTCGATAACATTAATTTAATTAAAAATGCTATCGAAGAAAGTGTTAAAAAGAAGCAGGCAATTCCAACTCAGATGAAATTATCTGGGAGTGATTTCCATGAACTTCAAATTTCACTACTTGAGCTATTTTCAAGAAGAAAGGTTCTTAATGAATCAATTGCTAGAGATAATTTGACAATTGACCAAATTAAGGATTGGGGGGATTTTGATCCGTCTCAATTGAAAAGCTTAAGACGTAATGGAATAAAACTTAGTTTCTATCTGGTTGGTAAAAAAGAACTTCAAACCATACCTGATGATATTAAGTATATAAAGTTAGATCCAGTTGACAAACAAAATGCTATTGCAGTTGTTGGTAATAAATTGGATTCAAGCTTTCCAGCTAGTGAGTTTGATGTACCAGAAATTGGTCTTGTTGCTTTAAAAGATAGAGTTGAGCAGAGCAGAGTTAAGGTTGAAACAATAAATGATATCTTTAATTCTAACTTAAGTTATGTGGATGCTTATCAAACAGCTCTTGATAGATTAGATATGGATATTCATTTTGAAAAGATTGATTCTCAAATGAATAGTGGTGATAATTTAAGTTATGTAACAGGATACATTCCTGTAACAAAATTTGAAAAGTTTGAAAAAACAGCAAAGAAAAATTGTTGGGGTTATTTAGCCGAAGATCCAGAGGATGAGGATGAACCACCTACACTTGTAAAATACAAGAAGGGAGTTGGAATCATAAAACCTTTATTTGATATCTTAGGTACTGTTCCTGGTTACAGGGAAGGTGATATCTCAGAATGGTTCTTAATGTTCTTCACACTTTTCTTTGCAATGATTATTGGTGATGCAGGTTATGGATTGATTTTTTTACTTGCTGGTATTGGTATGCAAAAGAAAGCAAAAGAGCTTACAACGGCTAATACATTGATTTATGTGTTATCTATTGCAACTATGATTTGGGGTTCCTTAACCGGTACCTGGTTTGGTTCACAGACAATCATAGCGAATACTCCTTTGATATATCTTGTAATTCCGAGTATTGCTAACTATCCTGCATTATTTAATGTCGATGCTGGTCAAGCACAACATAACATTATGCAGTTCTGTTTTATACTTGGAACAATACAGTTATCACTTGCGGAAGTAATCAATATTACTCGTAAGGCAAGAAAAAAAGATATTTCATTAATTGCTGACCTTGGTTGGTTGATGGATATCTTGGCTCTATATTTCGTAGTTTTGAATTTAGTTATTCAAAAACCTTGTGACTATGGAGTTGTATTTCCAATTATAGGTGTTGGTTTTGTATTGGTAGTATTGTTTGGATCACAAAAGAAAGGTTCTCGATTCTCAGATGGATTGAAAGCTGGACTTGGTGGATTCTTTACAACCTTCCTTGATACAATCAGTTGTTTCTCTAATATTATGAGTTACATCAGATTGTTCGCTGTTGGTCTTGCAACTTTAGCAATTGCTCAAAGTTTCAATGCAATGGCTGCTCCAATGCTTGGTGGTGTTACCACAATCGTTGGTATTTTAATATTGATCGTTGGTCATGGATTGAACTTGGCTATGGGTCTACTGTCTGTTATCGTACATGGTGTCAGATTGAATTTATTGGAATTCTCAGGTCAGGTCGGAATGGAATGGTCGGGAATAGAATACAAACCGTTTTCAGAAACGGTTAAAGAATAATCACAAAAAAAAGTTGTTTAAAAACAACCGAGGAGATTTAATATGAATAGTTTAGCTTATATTGGTTTAGCATGTGCTTTGGCATTGTCCGCATTGGGTTCAGGTTTAGGTGCTGGTGCAGCTGCACAAGCTGCAGTTGGTGGTTGGAAGAAATGTTATGCAAACGGAAAACCTGCACCATTTATCATGGTTGCTTTCGCTGGTGCTCCATTAACACAGACAATTTACGGTTTCTTGTTGATGAATTTCATCACTGCTGCTTTAGCTGCAGGAGCAGAACCTGTTTTAGCATTTGGTGTTGGTGTATTCGGTGGTTTGGCTATCGGTCTATCTGCATGGATGCAAGGTAAAACAGCAGCAAGTGCTTGTGATGCTTTGGCAGAAACAGGTAAAGGTACAGCCAATTACTTTATCGTTATTGGTATCGTAGAAACTGTTGCTCTATTTACTTTGGTATTTTCACTATTGTTATTACAAGCATAAACCAATTAATTATAATATGGGTCCACCTTCGGGTGGGTCTTTTTTATTTTGATTTATTTCTATTTAATAATAATTGGAGATATTTGGTATAGTATGAAAAACTAAAAAAAAGAGGTTAAGAGCCTCTATGTTTGTAGTTTTAATTATAAAAGTTTGTAAAAGTACAGAATGATTAGCTCATATATTTTTAAGCTTCATTCGTCATTATACTTACTTTTTGTGAGGTTAAATTAAATTACGGAATTGTAATGTGAGACTATTTGTAATATTATATCAGTTTTTTAAAGATATAATTATCTGCATTTTTAATATATTTTAATCCCTTCATTTTCTTTCTAACTACATTTAAATCTACCAATTTGTCTTTTGGTAATTTAAAATATTCATCTAATTTGTTGATCAATATTTTATTGCTTTCAACAACTCCAATCAATTCATAATCATCATCAAATTGTGCTAAAGTTGCATCACCATGGCTGTCATTGCATAATAAAATCCCACCAGACTTTAAAAGTTTTTTAGTTGCCTGTCCAACAAACCCAGCATATTGAGAGATAATTAAATCGACTTTAGCTACCTTCAACGGTTTTGTATAATCTTCTGCTATAAAATCAAATTTACACAACGATGGGTATTCTTTATTTTTATCTAAATATTCTTTTATTCCCTCAGTGTTCTTAAAAAATTTAATAGCCCCTTTAAAGTTATCAATATAAGTAACTTTTGAAATAATTAGAGATGGATCAATATCTATATGAGAGCCTGGATAAAGAGCCGTTTTAATATTATATTTACTTGTAATTAATCTATAAAGGTCAATTCGATTACCAGTTTTAGCTACATATTGTTGATACTCATTAATAAATTTATTTACCACAGATTGCTCCTTTGTTCTTAAGTTATAATTATACATTTGAATTGAAAAAGCAAATCTTCATCATAATTGGTATATTTAAAGCTTAAAAAAACTAAAAGTTTATATTTTTAAGTGCTTACCTTCCAACCCTGTTCAATTAAATCCTCTATTGAAACATAAGAACCTATAAGTTTATCAGTTTCATATTCATAAATATCCCATTTATAATTTAATGCATCTTTAAGTTTTATATATCCATAACTACCATCTAAATGATTTAAAGTACATCCTTTGTTTATTCCTGAGCAATCAACTGTAAAGGCAACAATATCTACTCTTTCCAATATCTTTTTTGTTAATTTCTTTTGATCGTCGCGCCATTCATTATTATTATCCAAAGTATAACTCCTTGTGAAATTTAAAATCAAAAAATCTTATCGTTAGTATACACCTTAAAAGTGATAAGTCGAGTAAAAAAAATCACATATAATCTGGGAAATTAATTTTTTTAAATAAAGTTGAACTTTGTCACTACTTTTATTCGATTGATTTTACATTTATTCTATAGAATAGATATCATCAAGTACTTTTAGGATAACATCATGCGATAAGGAGTAATTAACAACCTCTTTTGTATATCCAACTTTAGAAAATAATATGTAATATCTTTCATCAAAGTTTAATAGCTTTGATTTTTCAATTAGAGAATTTAAGACCTCGATATTGACTTCTGTATTTCTATACTTGCATTCTCCAAACAAAGCTTTTTTGTTTTAAATTGCAAGAATATCAACTTCTTCTTCTCTTTTTTTGTAGGATTATTACACCACCATCTGCCAATTTCTCTAAATACAAAGGGTAGGGAATCGTTTTCATTTACTCTATTGCAATATTGTTTTACAGCTTCTTTAAAGTTAAATCCTAGATACTCACTGTATTTTGTTTTTATCAAATTTTATATAATTCTTAGTGAGGATATTCAATTTACAATATTTTGCTTAATAGTTAAAATTTAGAAAAGGATTGTTATATAAAAGTAGTAATTATGTTAATACTTACACATTGGTATAAATATGAGTAATATTATATAATATTTTAAAGTAGTTATAGTTTATTATATGAAATTTATATATTTTGTTTTTATAGTAATTGTTACTTCTTTTTACAATTTGTATAATGAAAGTAATCATACGCAAGGTGGATAAAATGGGTAAGGCTGAAGAATTAAAGAAATGCAGTAAAGATAAACTAATAGATACTCTTTTATCTCTGCAATTTGAAGAAGCAAAGGCAGCTGTAGATAGGTTACTAGATAAGAATGATTATTACGCATTTTATCAAAGTAGAATAAGTAACATTGGTCTTGATTTAATTGATGAAAGTTTTGGTGATCCATTGGATCCTGAAGTTTGTAAGACTGTTGTGGTAGAACTTGTAGATGGAATACAAAAGAAAATAGATAGTGGTAAGTTTGGTTGCAAGCTTCTTGTTGAGTTATATATGAAGCAACTTTTAATTGTTCCTTATTCTCCATCACTTCAAGATTTATTTGATGATGAATTTGCAGATTTGTTTTCACAATATGCTAAAATATGGAAGAAGAGAAAAAGTTTGATGAAACTACTATTTGCATCTTCAGTTGCACGTGGTGGAATTCTGATTCTTTCTCTTATTAAAAAGGGAAACGACTATTTAGATCAGGACGAAATTAATTTTCTACTTCAAAAACTAAAGATGGTTCCAGAGAAAACAGATAGCATGATTAAAATTATTGAAACCTTTGAAAACCTTGAAACCCTTGAAACTATATAACATATAAAGGTTGTTAAAAATGAGCGAAGCTATACAAAGAGAGATTGATTTTAGCATCAATGCTTTTGAATACTTAAAAGAAAACGAACAATATTTAACCCGATTATCAAGTGAGAAACTTGATAAGAAAATAAAATCTTATTCCATACCAGAAGATAGAAAAATAGGTATTGATGATTACTTCAAAAAGGTAAATAAGAATAGAGCTATATCTGAAATAGATATTAGTATAAATAAGAATCAATTCGATTATAGCTATGAATTGCTCAAGAAAGGTCATGGTAAGGGCTTTGATAAATACTTTAATAATTTAAAATCAAAAGCTCAGAAAGGTGATTTTAATGAAAGAGGTAAGGCTCTTGATGGAGTTCTCTTTGAACTAGCATCATTTAAGTATCTTACAAAGATATATGGTAAAACCTCTCATCTGATTCTTCAAATATTTTGCAAGGTGTTTGCTGTATTAAATATCATTGAAAAAAGCAATGAAGATCTAACTGATATTTGTGAGGCTGTTAAAGAGCCATATTTTCTTGAATATGCAAGAGCTATAGCTCTTGCAAATGAAAAGAATGTTGATATGGTTGAAAGATCTCTTTCTCTTTATGAAATTGATGAGAAGGATTACTACAAGATATTCTTTCAAGAGGATATGTTATTCTCCAATGCATTCACAGATAATTTTGCAGAGTTTCTTGAAGAAGATAATGCAAGAGAAGCTTGGCCAACAAATAAATATGAACCCTTGAGATTGTGTATGTTAAATATGGGAGGGGAGTTTAGTGAGGATTATCTTAATCTTTATGAAAAGTATAAACCATTTGATATAAACAATGCATATTTAAGAATTGCATTATTATCACAATATTACTCCAAAAGATCTAAGATGAAGATAACCTTCAAGCATATCGATCGAGATAAATTAACTGATGATAATAAACTATACTATGACGATTTAAAGATTGCTATTGAAGGTGATGATAACTCAAATTATAAAACGCACAAGATGAGCAAAACTATAATAGAATTACTTGAAACTAAAGCCTATGATATGGCAGACGTGTATACAAAAGAGGTAAATGAGGGCTTTCTTGGACAATTCTTAATAAAGGAAACAATTAAGAAAATACTTGAAAGCAATGAGATGAGCATCAACAAAGCTCGTTTTATCTTGGAACACTCTCCAAAAACGCTTTATTCATACATCACAAGAAACAGAAAGTTTCTAGATAATAATGCAGATCTTTACAAGTTTTCCATTGAGCTATTACGAGTTAATAGATTCATAGAGAGTGCTGATGTGGTAAGTCAATTACTTGAAACCATGCAGGATGATAGATCAATAAGTGATGCACTTCTTGAGACAATATTTATACAGATGAATTTATCTCTTGAAATTCAAGGTTTTAGATTTATTAAATAGAAATAACTTAGAAGGAATCCTAAAAATAAAATCTCAAAAGGACAATCAAATGAATGATAATATAGAAAGAGCTTTATTCCATGGTGTTGGAGTTGTTAATTATTTTAATAAGAATTCACCATACCAAAAAGTTGAAGCACAGAAATACTTAGATGAGATCGATAAAATTTTGGATTTTAAAGCTGATGACAGAGATCTTATTTTAGATTACATAAAAAAAAGAACTGAAAACTTTGTAAAATCTGATATTGCTATTAGACCTACTCAAGAGCAATTGGACTATTTAAATAGCATCAATGATAAAAAATTAGATAAACCTTTTATAAATGAAATGAATAGGATAAGAAAGATATTATGTAAATTTAGAAAAACAAATGACATAGCAGATGCAAAGGATATTCTATTCAAGCTATCGAGTTTTGCTTTTTGCCATACTGTAAAATCTGATCATGATGAATCTGAAACTGTAATGATATGTGAAGATGTTTTTTATTACTTAAATTTAATAGAATATTTATTTCCAGCATTAAAAGAAAATGTGAATACAATTAAGGAACAATATTTTTCTCTCTATTATAGTTATATAGTAAAGAATTATTTCGCTGATGTGGAGGATGAAGAATTTGACATTGTAAGCTTGATTATGGATTTTAATTTAAATGATGTAGATAGTTTATTGGGTTTGAATTATAGACTGTACCCAACTTCCTTCAATGACGATCTTTTAAATAAATTGGATGCTGAGCAAGATATGGAATTATATTCAGGTCTTACAACTGATGGAGAGCATAAATTCTTTGGTGATGACCCAGCGGATGGTCAAGGGTCTTATCTACAGTTTGTTTTGATGAATAATGGTGGAATCTTTAGAGATAATTATGAATCACTTTATAAGAAGTTCATGTACTTTGATATTAGCAACATGTATTTATATGAAGCTATGGTAGCTCAATATAATAATAAAAAGAGCCAAGGTAAGATGCTTTTAAAGTATGTTGTTGAAGATAGAATAAATGAGAATAATATACCGGTGTATGAAGAATTAAAGGCTGCATTTGCTGCACCTGGAAGAACAATGTTTAAGTCCAAAGATTTTTCAGCTAAAATTGCAACATTACTGCTTGATGATGGAGTAAATTTTTCTCCAAATATATTAGCAGATCTAGATAATCCTTTAACACCTTTTTGCATACACCATATGATTGGTGATATTCTTGATGATACAAGATTCAATGCAAATGATATTGAATTTTTGTTGATTTCTGCACCAAAAACAATTAGGGGCTATTTAATGAAACCTGCAAAGTTTATCTTTAAAAAAGATATTTCAGAACTTTATAAGATGTCTGTATATTTGTTGAACATTGATATGTTAGTTGAGAGTAGAATGATAATAATTAAATTAATTGAAATGTCAAAAAAAGATGAAGATTTGTTTAATGAAGATGAAACAAAAATAATAGTAAATCAACTTAAATTAGTTGAATTATCACTCGAATATAAAAAATAAGGAACTGTTTATGAGCGAAAACATAGAAAATGTAATTTGGTATGGTATTGGTGCTTTTGATTATTTTATCAAAAGAGAACATCATGAGGGACCAAGCAGCCTTATGAAAACTTTTACAACTAAAAGAGAAAATATATTAAGTGATGAATATATTGAGTCAATTAATAATCAAATTGCAACGTTTAATTACAGTGAAGATGTATTGGCTCAGAAGAGAGTTGAAATAAAGAAGAATTTTAAGGGTCGCCCTATTGTTTTAGATCCTAATGAATTTGATAAAAGACAGGTTAAATTTATATTTAAGCTTTTCAAAAGGGGTGGATATCCCATCCTTGATGCACTTTTATTAAATATATCAGATAGAATTGAAAATGAGGAAATCAATACAGATCATAAGTTATTTACTAAAACTATGAAGGAGTTGAAGTCTTTTTATTATGTGCATCTAATTGATGATATAGACATAAGCTATGCATTTAAATATCAATCAAAGGTATTGGAACTTTTTAATAGAATAATAGACATCAATGAAGACTTTTTTACTATTGTGGATGAAGCTAAACAAAAACTTTATTTCTTGATTAGAAACTCCATGTGTGATCTTTATCAAGATGAGAGTAAAAGAGAAGAGATAATTTTTTCTTTAAAATTATATGAAATTATAGATTTCTTTACTTTATTCAATTGGTTAGAACAGTTATTTCCTACAACGCTTCTAAATTACCTTTTGAAGCAACTTGAAATTGATAATAAGAGAGAGGCTTGGCCTGTAAATAGATATCATTGTTTAAAGATGTTTTGTCTTGAAAATATTGATCCTCTTGATAAGGAATATTTGAAAATTTATGATAAATATTTTGTTCTTGATAATGATAATGCTTACTTGATGGTTGCTCTAAGAGCACAGTACTTGGATAATATGCCTCTTTGCAAGAAAATGTTTGATAAGATAGATGAAGATAATTTAAATGAACCTCTTTATCGCCAATATGATGATATTTCATTGGTTTTAGAGAGCTCTGATGATGGTGATTGTAGAACATATAAAAATAAAGATGAAATATTATCAATTATTGAATCTGGAGATAGAGAAAAGTTTGAAGAATATTTAGATGAATTTGATATTTCCACTTTAAGTGGGTATTGCTTGAATGAATGTACAAAGCAGCTACTTGATGGTAAAAATTATAATGCAATAGAAGCTGAAGTGGTTTTATATAAGAATGCAACATCGCTATACAGCTATCTATCGAGAAGTAGTGAATATATCAAGCAACAAGATATTGCATCTTTATATTTACTATCAACAATTTTACTAAATGTAAATTTGATGAAAGAAAGCTATATTTTATTAAAACGAATTCTTGAGATAATTGACTGTGATGATGTTGTGGTTATGGATACTTTAAAGCTGCAGCTTCAAACAACTAAAAAGTTTTTGGGATATATTGTATAATTGCAAATAAAAAAGTGACCAAATGGCCCATAAAGGATAATTGAGATGAGTGAAGAATTAAGAATTGCTACTGTTGGTGATATTAAAATTGGAAAAGGATATCCAATAAGTGTGCAGACCATGTACGATAGTCCAGTCCCTCATGATAAAGATAAACTAGATGCACTTTTGGAGCGTATGACCTCCTTGAATGCAATGGGATGTGATATCATGCGTTTTAGTTATCCAACCGATGATGATAGAGAGGCTTTTACCTATTTAAATAGCCGATCAACAATGCCTCTTGTAGCAGATATTCATTTTGATTATAAAATGGCTCTCGCTGCAATTGAATGCGGTTTCAAAGCAATTAGAATCAATCCAGGTAACATGAAACAAAAATGGAAAGTTGATGAAGTTGTTAAGACTGCATTGGAGCATAATGTGGCAATTCGTATTGGATTGAACTCAGGTTCCATGCCTGATGGAAATGGTCCAAAATCTCAAATCATGGTAAACAATGCATTAAAGTACATTGAGTGGTTTGAAGAGTTAGGATTTTTTAATACCATTGTATCACTTAAATCAACAAATTTAGAAGAAACTACCGAAGCTAATGAATTGTTCTCTCAAAAGAGCAATTATCCTCTTCACATCGGTGTTACAGAAGCAGGTTCTGTTGTATCTTCTGTTGCCCGTTCTATGTGGACTCTTGGTAATTTAATTACCCAAGGAATAGGAGATACCATGCGTATTTCCATCACAGGTGAAATTGAAGATGAGGTATTTGCTGGGGTTGAAATATTGAGAACTCTTGGTCTTAAGAATACAGGGGTTAGAATTGTAAGTTGTCCTCGTTGTGGTAGAAATTCATTTGATTCCATAGGTTTCCTGCGAGAAGTTGAGCCCGATTTATTAAAGATTCAAAAGAATATATCAGTTGCCATCATGGGGTGTCAGGTTAATGGACCTGGTGAGGCAAAAGGTGCTGATTATGCCGTAACTGGTCTTGGAACTAAGGTATTTCTTTATAAGAAGGGAGTGCTAGCCCAAGAAGTTACAAGAAAAAATGCACGAGTGGCATTGCTGGAGGCCATACAGAATGGCGACTAATAAATTAGTCATAAAAGGTGCTCGTGAGCACAATTTAAAAAATATAGATTTAACTCTTCCAAAAGATTCACTGATTGTTATCAGTGGGTTGAGTGGTAGTGGTAAAAGTTCATTGGCCTTTGATACAATATTTGCAGAAGGACAAAGACGATATGTTGAATCTCTTTCAGCATATGCAAGACAGTTTTTAGGTAGACTTGAGAAACCCGATGTGGACTACATGGAAGGACTTTCTCCTTCAATTGCAATTGAACAAAAATCAACAAATAAAAACCCACGTTCCATTGTTGGAACAATAACAGAAATATATGATTACTACAGACTTCTCTGGGCAAGAGTTGGAACTCCCTATTGTCCAAGTTGTGGTAGAGAAATTACAGAGATGGGAATTGATCAAATAATTGATGCAATTTTTAGCTATGAAAATAATTCACGTATCCTTGTCAGTAGTCCTGTAGCAATAGGACGAAAAGGTGAGTACAAGAAGGTATTTCATGATGCCCGTCATGGTGGTTTCCAAAGAGCCAAAATTGATGGTGAAATGAAGATGCTTGAAGATGTTATCTCACTTGATAAGCAGTTTAAGCACAACATTGATATTGTTGTTGATAGATTGGTTTTAAATGAAGAAAATAGAACTCGTTTATCTGATTCTCTGGAAACAGCGATTGAGATGAGCAATGGTTTGATAAAAATAACGCTAATCAAGAAAAATGAAGATGGTAGCATGGATGAGAGTGAGGAAGTTTTCTCGCAGAAGAACAGCTGTCCACATTGTGGAATAACAATTCCTGAGCTTCAGCCTAGATTGTTCTCCTTCAATAACCCTTATGGTGCATGTCCCACTTGCAATGGTCTTGGAGTGGAATCACAATTTGATATTGATAAAATCATTCCAGACTTTTCTTTGAGTTTCAATCAACGAGCAATCAAGAGTCATAATCCAGAGGCAACTTGGAATAAAGTTGAATTTGGTGCCTTATCTACAGCCTTGAAGTTTTCCCTTGATACTCCCATTAAAGATCTTTCAAAGAAGAATCTTGATATAATCCTCAATGGATATAAAAAGAAACTTAAGATGAACTATGAATCAAAAGATGATGGATTGAAATATGAGCAGTATAAATTATTTGAAGGTGTTGTAAAGCAACTTCAAAGACGACAATACCAAACTGGATCTCCACAGATGAGAGCCTGGTACGAATCATTTAAATCCTCTCATGAGTGCAGATCCTGTCATGGTAAAAAGTTAAGAGAGGAAGCATTAAATGTAAGAATTCAAGGAAAAAACATCATGGATGTTACAGAGTTATCTGTAAAAGATGGTGTTGAATTCTTTAATAATTTGGTGCTGGATGAAACAAAAACTGAAATATCACGTGAAATATTGAAGGAAATCAAAGCAAGGCTTTCCTTTTTGATAAATGTAGGACTTGGCTACCTTACACTTGATAGAACCTCTGGTACATTAAGTGGTGGTGAGGCTCAAAGAATTCGTCTTGCAACACAAATTGGATCAGCCTTGACTGGTGTTTTATATGTCCTTGATGAACCTTCAATTGGACTTCATCAAAGAGACAATGAGATGTTGATTAAAACCTTGAAGCATCTACGAGATATTGGTAACACCTTGATTGTAGTTGAGCATGATGAAGCTACAATTAGAGAGGCAGATTATCTTGTAGATATCGGTCCTGGAGCAGGTGTTCATGGTGGCTACATCATAGGACAAGGAACCCCAGATGAGGTTTCAAAGATTCCAGAATCAGTTACAGGACAATTTCTTGCTGGGAAACTTAATATCCCAGTACCTGAAAAAAGGCGTAAGGGAAATGGTAAATCAATAAAGATAATTGGTGCTAAAAAGAATAACCTAAAAAGTATTGATGCAATACTTCCACTTGGAAAGCTTGTTGTTCTAACAGGTGTATCTGGTTCAGGTAAAAGCACCTTGCTAAATGAAATACTTGTACCTGCTACAAAACGGGAGCTAAATGGTAAGAAACAAAACTTTGATGGTTACAAAAAGCTGACCGGTATAAGCAATATAGATAAGTTAATAAACATTGATCAATCACCTATTGGACGAACTCCACGATCAAATCCTGCAACATATGTTGGTGTATTTACACCAATTAGAGAGTTATTCGCATCTCTTCCTGAGTCAAAGGCTCGTGGATACAAGAGTGGTCGATTTAGCTTCAACGTAGCAGGTGGTAGATGTGAAAACTGCAAAGGTGATGGACAATTAAAGATTGAAATGCACTTCCTGCCCGATGTGTTTGTTGGTTGTGATGTTTGTCACGGAAAGAGATTCAACCAGGAAACCCTCAACATAAAATATAAAGGAAAGAGCATTTATGATGTCCTTAATATGACAGTAGAGGAGGCGGTTGTGTTCTTTGCACCAATAAATAAAATTAGAGTAAAGCTTGAAACATTAGAATCAGTTGGACTTGGATATTTGAAACTTGGACAGAGTGCTCTGACTTTAAGTGGAGGCGAGGCTCAAAGAGTAAAGCTTTCACTAGAACTCTCAAAAAGAAGTACTGGTAAAACCCTGTATATTCTTGATGAACCAACTACAGGACTTCATTTTGTCGATGTAAAGATGCTTGTTAACGTTCTTGATAGATTGGTGGATCAAGGAAACACTGTAGTTTTGATTGAACATAATCTTGATGTTATCAAGGTTGCTGATCATATTATTGATCTTGGGCCAGAGGGTGGAGATAAAGGTGGAACCATTGTTACCTCTGGAACTCCTGAGGAAGTTGCAAAACATTCAACATCTTATACTGGTAAATTTCTAGCGCCGATGCTAAAATAAAAATAACATGAAAAAACCTATCATTACTTTATTTTGTATTTTATTGATTATATCAAGTGGTTTATTTTCATCCTCACTCGCTCTTTTGAGCGTTGAGGATGCTACAATGGACCAGTTGGTGTTGATGTGCAATGTTCGAATGCTTTCCATCGATGGTTCCAAGACAGAGCTAAAAAATCGACTATTGGCGCACATGAAAAATATTGAAGTTGAGATGGAAGTTGATTCAGCTGATACCTCTGCAACTTCCATTACAGAGGAAAATAAAGATAAACCTATAATAAGCAATCCTTATATTTTGAAAATAATTAGCTCTCAAACTCTAACAAAAACAGGGGATAAAGAGCCTCTTATTATATTGGAGGGATCCTCTGAAATAACATTTCAAAAAAATAAAGATGATGAGCCTCAAAAATTGAGTGCAGCAAAGATTGTAGTTGATTTGGCTCATAAAAGATTATCTGCTCTAGGATCAGTTTCCTTTGAAAGTAAAAGTGGATCTAAAAATGAGAGCTTTCAAAATATTGAAGGAGAGATAGTATCGCTTGAATGGGAAACCAATGCAATCAGTGTTGCAGGTGGTACCATAGCAACAACTAGTGAAAATAGTGAAGGTGATTCAGTTACCTTTACAGCCTATTCAAAGGAACTTTCCTACAATAGTGAGCTTGATTCCTTCATTCTTAAAGATGGATATATTACATCAAATCCAGATACTTCCTATTCATCAATTACAGCTGAAAAATTGGCATTGCTTCCAAATGGAGATATGTTTTTAAAGAATGCATATATATCAATTGGACGAGTTCCAGTACTATGGCTCCCTTATTTTTACTCTCCTGGTGCTACAATGGTTGGAAATCCTTCCATTGGTTATGAATCCTCTCGTGGACTCTTTGTAAATACCTCCTTTGAGGTATTTGGTAAGTACCCTTCTTTTGAGGCTGCAAGTAAAAGTAGCTTTTCATCAATTCTTTCTACCAGTAGCGATGATTCTCTTTATCCCACCTCATCAATTTATACCGCCACAGATGATTTATCAGATATTGAAAAATGGGCAATGGAAAATAATAACTATCTAACTCTTATGTTTGATGGATATCAAAAAACACCATATAGAACAGAATCGAGGAGTGTTGATACCTCCCTTGAAAATGATGCTACTCAAGCTTTTTCCCTAGGTTATGCTTCTAGGATAAACTTACTAAGTGATAAGTTAAAAATTGAAACTGCTACAATGGCATCTCTTACAAGTGATGGAATTGATGGGGATATTGAATATTCATCAGATTTTCCAGTATTTCGATATGATGGTAAATTCAATCTTGAGTATGATTCAGATTATGTTGATTTGGAACTAAATCTACCTTATTCCTCTGATCCAAAGGCAAAGAAAGCCTACTCAAATAGATTATCCTCATTTTCCCTTGATGCCCTTTGGGATCATAATCAAACCTTTCCAACAACATATACAGGTGATTTATCCTCCTACAAGTGGAAGTTGAATTGTGATGTTGATGTTCCAACCCACTATTTTGGTGATTATGTAAAGGCGCTTAAAGTAACTGCGCTTGATGCTACAGTTACAAATACCTGGAAGAAGGTTGGAGAATCATATTCCTATAACATTACAAGCTACACCATCCCAAGTCTTCAAGCAAAAATGTCAGGTCAGATCTTTAATTTAAACTTAAGTGGAAAAGACGAAAAAAATACTGAAGAAAAAGATGCCACTTCCAAAGAGATTCCTTACCTATATTCAAAACAAGGTTTTGAAACATTAAAATATGAAAATTTAAATACTGATGAATTATTTGATTACTTAGAAGTTGTTGGTGAAGAAAAAAAACAATTAAGAGAATTAGAAGAAACTGAGAAGAAGATTTTGAAAATAGGTGAGATTGATACTCTAGTAAGCAATAAAAACTCCTCTTCATCAGAAAAAGGCAGCTATTTTTCATTGGATTATGCACTTGCAGAATATTATTACAATAAAATAGATGGCATAACATATGATGGTGATGGTGATTATGATTCGAGCACTCATACAATAAATAATGAAACCGATTTGGATTTTAATCTTCTACTTGATATAAAACCCTCAATTCTGAAGTTGAATAGTGGTCTATCCTCTACCTATGCTTATAAATCAAAAAATGAAGTAGTTAATTTTATAACAGTAGAAGCTGATAATGCCTTATCTCTTCCGTCTCTTGGATTGAGTTACTATTTTAACTCAAAGTTATATAAATACTCTGATTCAACTGAAGCAGGTGCAACCACAATAAATGAGAGCTTTGAATTTACTGATGATTGGGTAACCAAGCATGCTGTTCAACTTTCAAGAGGATTTGATATTAATGAGATATCCCTTACCCCAACTCTTAGCTTGCAGCTACCTCCACTAAATCTAACATTATCTCCCTCCCTACAATTTAAAGGATTTGATTTTACAAATAATCTATCCGCTGATTTAGATATTGATGGAACATTTGAACTTCAATCAATTACAGATACCTTGAAATATAGTAAGGATTATTATTCTGCAAGTTTGAAAACTTATTATGACTTTGAAAATTCACAAATTTATAATCGAGCAATAGATTCTCTTCAACTATCGGGATCTTTAACCTACAACAATGATGATATTGATCAAAGAATCTCACAATCGTTTCATTATTATGGAGAGCTGGATGAGGTTGAGGATTATTTTGATGAAATCAAAACAACCTATTCTAATGAATATCTAACAAGTGTGTTGAATCTATCAACTGATGTAAATGATGATAACAATATTAATCTTGATTATTTTAAAAACACCCTTAAGTTAAAAGATATACAGCAGATCTGGTGGAAAAATAGGGCAGGATACAATCTTGATACAAATGTAATTTTTAACTGGGACTTTAGAGATGAGTATTCAACATATTTCCAATTGGAAACAAGTCTTTCCTTTGCAATTGCAGAATTCTTAACCTGTGATTTCGCAGTTACAACATCTAATCATGGATTTTACAACTATTATGATGCAGGTGTTTTTAATTTTTCTGAAATGTTTTTAGATCTTGGAAGAGCTTTTGATGTATTTGGAAAGGGTAGATTTAATACTAATTTCAATCTTGAAGATATCTCCTTTGAATTTATCCACTACATGGAAGACTGGGATTTGCATTGCAAATACACAGGAACCGTTGTATTATCATCATATGAATATTCTTGGGTTCCAACAGTTACCTTCTACCTACAATGGAAGACAATACCTGAGTTAAAGATAGATGAAAGCTTTACACAAACTGATGATGTTTGGATAGTAAGCAAATAATATAGGTGATTAATGGTTAGAAATATAAAGTTCAATGACTTAGATAAATTAAGAATCATATGTGGTGCAAACGATAGCAATATCTCATATTTGGAAGTCCTTTTGAATGTGGAAATAATATTCAAAGGTAATTTATTAATTCTAAAAGCTAAGGATGAAGAGCGCTTACAGCTAGGTGATGACTTACTTAGGTCAATTGAAAATATTATAACAGATCATACAACCAACATGGGTGAGAGTGAGATATTTATGGAATATCAAAATATCGTAAATGGCCCGAGTGTAAGTGACTTGATTAATAACCAACCTCTTTATAATGAATTTCAAACAATTAGTGTAAATAATAAAACAATTTTTGCCAAAACCAATAATCAACGTCATATGATTGAGTCAATGGATACAAGTCAAATTACATTTGCAATTGGACCAGCTGGCACTGGTAAAACATTTCTTGCTATAGCATATGCACTATCACAATTAAATGATGGCAAGAAGCAGAAGGTAATACTAACTCGTCCTGTAGTTGAAGCTGGGGAAAGTCTAGGATATCTCCCAGGTTCCTTAAATGAAAAGATAAATCCCTATATAAGACCGTTGTTTGATGCCATGGAGTGGATGTTAGCTCCTGGTGCAATTACAAGGCTTGAATCATCTGGTTCAATTGAAATTGCTCCCCTTGCCTATATGAGAGGTAGATCCTTGCATAATGCTATAATAATACTAGATGAAGCACAGAATACCACTGTAGCGCAGATGAAGATGTTTCTAACAAGAGTTGGAGAAAACTCCAAGATAATTGTAACAGGTGATGTGACTCAAATAGATTTACCACGTGGCAGAAAATCGGGACTTGTTCATGCCTCCGAAATACTACGAGGCATCAATGGAATTGAATTTGTAGAGTTTGATTCAAAGGATGTTGTTAGGGCCAAGATAATCCAAAAGATAATTGAGGCCTATGAGGTTAAGGAGAGTGAAAATGAAAGGTGATATATTTCATATTCTAGGGAAAATGGCTCCCAAAAAAGATGAGGCAACAAGGAATGAAAAAATATGGATTGTATTTTTAATAATTGGAATACTGGCAATAATGCTGGTCATGCCATGGATTATTGAAGGCAATTTGATGGGATCTAGCAACGTTTCTTCACAATTGCAGGCAAGGCAACTTGCTCCAGAAAACCTGTATGTTAAACGAGCCTTTGAATATGAAGATGTAGAAAAAACTAACCGGATGCGAGCTGAAGTATTGAGAAATGTCTATCCTGTTTTTACATTTGACAAGAGCGCGACATATACAAGTTATAAAAAATTAGAAAACTTTGTAGGTGAATTTGCAGGCAATCCAAGTTCAGAAATGGTAATGCTTTTATCAGGATTAAGTGAAGATGAACTGATTTTTATAAAAAGTCAATTTGACGTATTCAATAAAGTTCAAAAACAAGAACTAGCTGCTTGGATTCAACAAATAGGTACAAAGGTTATTGATTTAGGGTATGCAAAAAAATATCAAATTTTAAAAGTCTCTGATGATGGATACTCTAAAGTTAATATTGAAGGTACTGTCGATAATTTATTTGATAAAGATAGTCAAATGATTATTGCTGAATATGATATTGCTAATATTTTAACAGATAAAAATTTAAAAACTTTTGTAAAAAATCAATTAAATGGATTGAGTGTTACTACCTCAGGTTATGATGGAGAATTTCTCACCATTGTTTTAAAAGGCCTTATAAGTGAAAATCTATTATATAATTCAGTTGCCACCAGCAATGCAAAATCAATTGAATATGATTCGGTTCCCCCTCAAAAAGTTTATATTGCAGCGGGTCAGAAAGTTCTTGTTAAGGATTCAATCATCACTGCTGATGATCTGGAATTATTGAAGCAGGTCGAATTGAATAAATCCTTGTATTCAACAGCACAAATTGTAGCCCGTGAAATTTTGATTGTTCTTGTTACACTTCTTTCTTATTATTTCTTTTTTACCAGCAATGCTAAGTCCTCAAGAAGAATAAGCTTTACCTTGTGTTATTTGTTAATAATGCTACTTACTCTTTGTTGTACTACCTTCATTTTGTTAATTTCCTCCTCCTCTAGAGTGTCGGTCTTAGGGCCACTTCTTCCTTTTGTATTTGGAGCAATGTTTCTTAAGAACTTAACAGGCTATAAAAAGTATGGATTTGTATTTGTACTTCAATATGCCTTTTATGCAGCACTGTTTCCTGGAACAACCTGGTTTACCTTCTTCTACACAGCAACAATTGGTATTTCCTTAATATTTATAATTAACTATGAAAAGGATCGACTGGTTAACAATATGGCTGTTATTGGGGCAATGTTGATAGCACTTGCCATGACTGTGATTTTATATGCTATTCAAGGGTATACCTTCAATAATATTATATATAGCTTGATTGCAATTGTAATAAATCTAATAGCATGCCTAGGCCTGGAGAAGTTTATTCTTCCTTTTGTTGATAACTTTTTAAATATTCCAACAATTTTTAGATTGCGAGAGCTTGAAAAACTTGATTCTCCTTTGCTTAAAAAGTTAAAAAACCAGGCAAATGGTACCTTCAATCATTCCATTGGTGTCGCAGATTTGGCTGTTGCTGCTGCAAAAGAAGTAGGTGCTGATGAAAATTTATGCAAAATTGCAGCCCTGTATCATGATGTTGGTAAGATGGATCATCCAGAATACTTTACAGAGAATCAGGCAGGCATCAACAAGCATGATGAACTTTCGCCAACTATGAGTGCTGCCATGATTCGCTCTCATGTAAGATTGAGTGTTGAAAAATGTAAGCAAGAAGGACTTCCTATGGAAGTTATTACCATAATAAGTGAACACCATGGAAATGATGTTATATCTTATTTTTACAATGAAGCTCTTAAGGATAATGAGGAAAGAAAGAAATCAGTTTCAAAAGGTGACTTTTCCTACAATGGTAATCCTCCCTCAAGCATGGAAAGTGCAATTGTTATGTTAAGTGACTGCGTGGAAGCTGCCTCTCACTCACTAAAGGATGTAACACCACAGAAATTAAGTCGCATGGTTTCTCAAATTATAAAAAATAAGTTTGAAAATGGGCAGTTAAATAAAAGTAGATTGGATCTAACAGAATTGAATCAAATTCAATCTGCTTTTGATAAGTACTTGATGGGAAAATATCATACAAGAATTGCATATCCTGAAGAAATAACGAAAGCCAAGATTCCCAATGACGGTAAAAATTAATTA
>CAYWGU010000030.1:0-25770 GCA_964457975.1 uncultured Spirochaetaceae bacterium
TCATCCTTATGAAGTTCCAGGTTATTTTTTAATAAAAGCTGAAGAAGTTTTATAAGCAAAATTTTTATCTTTTTGTGATGAATTGTTTATTAAATTGATTTTATGTATGTTTAAGAGGTTGCGTAAATAAAGAATACTTTATAATTAATCAATTGACTTTAAATAGCAATTTGTCTATTTTTTCAACATAAATTATATTATTAAGGAACTTTTTAATGAAACACTCTGGTCTAAATACAATGACAGATGAAGATATAAAACAATCATTACTTGAAACTTTTAAAGATATTAAAAGCTTTTTCGAAGAAAACAATCTTATGTACTGCATGGCTTATGGTACTTTGTTAGGTGCTATAAGACATAAAGGATTTATACCCTGGGATTTAGATATGGATATCAACATGCCTCGTCCCGATTTTGAATATTTTATTAAGAACTTTGTTTCAAAAAATAAACAGACCAAAATAGTTGATTCTAAAACAAATTCTAACTTTTTTATGTCTTTTGCTAAATTAAGTGATAGCAGAACAATTTGTGATGAACATTATAGAGGTTTTAAAGAAGATCTTTATGGCGTCAGTGTTGATGTATTCCCAATAGATGGAATAGATGAAAAAAAATATCCTAGAACCCTTAGCAGTGCAAATATACTTACCAATATACTTTATGCCAATAGAATAAAACCCAATAGAATGGTTACTTTAAATTATAATATTGGATTTATAATTTCAAACATAGCCTTTGCTTGGTGGCCATATAAGAAAATCGTAAGAAGAATTGATAAGTTGTGTGCCAATACAGACTATGATAAAGTTGAGATGGTAGCCGGAATATCTGATGGGAATCCTATAAAATTAACATTTTCAAAAGAATATTTTGAAGATCTTTCATGGGGTGAATTTGAAGGTATAAAATGTAGAATTCCAACTCATTATGATGAAATACTTACAAAATATTATGGAGATTATATGACTCCTCTCCCTGAAAATAAAAGAGTTGATCAACATACTTACAGTTTGTATTATTGGAAATAAAACTCAATAACAATTACGAAGTTTAAAATGGACTCTGCTTTGTGGATGGTAAATAAAACAACTTGATAAAAAAGTTTTAATTACTTACTAATTTATTAGGAGCCCTTTCTTTTATATTTTGACTGTATATTTCAAGTTAAATTCAACATCAAAAGTATTAATATTGCTTGTCCAATTATAATTATCAACAAAGGATAAATCACCATATATAGACATAGGATGCTTTGTATCAAAGTTATAGGTGCCACTTATCTCAATAACATTTTTCATCTTATATATTTCCATTGGGAAAATAGTTGTATTATTATTATCGCCTATGGTTTTGTGGGCGTCTGTGATAAGTGTTGGACCCTTTAATAGCATCAAATAGGAGGCTGTGAAGGTATAATTCTTCAAGGAATAATAAGTAGATTCAATTTTAGTAAATATACTATCAGCTCCATAAGGAAACCCTATATAACTTAAGTAGCTTACGTAGGATAGGTCTTCATCATTGATGCCAGATCCATTGGTGTAGTATCTTGTTGCCATTTTATAATCAACAAAATCTCTTGTGTATAATTGAGGAGAGGTGAATCCCATTTCAAATTTAAAATCCATCAAGTTATCACCTAAATCAAATATTTTCTTACCACCAATTTGCAATCCTAGGGCAGAAGGTTCTGTTGAGGTTTCATTGGAGAGTGCAAGTTGATCTACCATTAAATTAAAGTAAATAGATAAACCACTATCAAGTTGGTATTCAAAGTCAAACAGTCCCGCTGAATTAAATATCTCCCGATTGTTTAAGTTATGGAAAAAATATGTTGGATTTAAATTTGATAAACCAAGGGTATCGGCTTCATACATCATTGTATCTGTGAAGGTAAAAACCAATTTAGGAAGTAGTTCAATTTCAAATCTGGTAACCATCATTATTTTGAAGCCATTGGATGAATCTTTTTGATCATGTGTTGTTTGAGTATCAAACAATACATTTAACCACGAAACTTTAAACCAATCATCATAATAAGAAAGATTTGTATAATCATAATAATGTTTACTTTGATCAAGTAATAAATTTCCAACAATGCTATTGCCGAAGTTTAGTTTGGTTCTAGCAAAGGTGAAGGTTAAAGGAGAAGAACCTAAGGAAAGATAGTTTCTATAAGGACCCATTGCCCTCAAGTCTCTATTTCCATCATATAAGTTGTTTGAAAAAACGGCTGAATAATACGGATCAAAGGTAGCTGTATATATATCGACATCATAATCATCAGTAACAAAGATAGATTCAACACCTGCTGTATGATTTTGATAGTAATCATCAATATCACCAGTTCCAAGATCTATGTTGAAGAATTTTGAGTTACCATATTCTAAGGACATGAACCAGCAGAAAGAATCTTTATAAGAAAATCCTCCACCAAATGATAAAAAAGATTTTCTGTAATCAAGTGCATTCTCTGCCCAACCACCAAATAATGAATATTCTTCATCACCAGTATTTGAATGAACAAAAGTTTGCGCAGTTAAATCAACATTAGCAAAAACACGAGTATAATCTCCAAGACCATAACTGGTATCAAGAGCATCCCTTTCTTCTATAATTTTGTTGTATAGCGTTGTTTCTGTTTTTGTTTGATTTTGTATATCTAACTTACTGATATAAAAATCCATCTCATCCAATGTCCATGGACGACTGTTACTGGGATGTTTTTTATTCTGCAATGAATATAAATTATCTATATTATTGTAGATGATTTCATCAACAGCTACCAACATCTTTCCAGATTGAGCAGATAAATCAAAACAAATAATGATACTTAATAGAAGAAGCATAATTAAAATTTTAGGTTTTTTCATAAATTCATATTCTCTTAAGTTTTCTGTTTCTTCAAGAGTAAAACTAAAAAATGCAGTTAAAAAGTCAAATATAATTTTAAATTTCAAATATTTGTCCAATTTTTTTTATAAAATTGGATGGTGCGTATAATTTGCTTGACTTTAACTATCTATTTTGAGAAAACTATTTGTATCAATGAATCATCAAGACCTAAAGAAGGATTCAAACAAAGAGAAGCATATGAAGACCAATAAAAAAGTATCAATAATTATTCCCGTATACGGAGTTGAAAAATATATTGAAAGATGTTTAAAAAGTGTTGTCAATCAAACCTACCAAAATTTAGAAATAGTACTTATTGATGATGGATCAAAAGATAAATCAGGAATTATATGCGATTTATGGGCTAAAAAGGACAGCAGAATTACGGTAATATATCAAAAAAATAAGGGACTTCCTGGTGCAAGAAACACTGGATTAAGGAATATAAGTGGAACTTATTTTTTTGCAATTGACTCAGATGATTACCTCGATTTGAATGCAGTTCAGTATTTAGTAAAGGCTCTTGAAGAAACCGATGGTGATGTTGCTATCTTCAAGTATACTCTTACCTTAAATCAGAAGATGCCAAGAAAAATTCCAAAAACAAATAAAAAATTACAATATTCAATTAAAGAAGGAATTGATATTCATAATGAAATATTTCTAACCATGAATTATCAAACGTTCTTTTGGAATAAATTTTATAAAACAGAAATTGTAAAAAATGTTTTTTTAGATGAGGATGCCAAATATTATGAAGATATAGAATCTGTTCCTCGCTTTTTAATAAAATGTAACAAAGCTGTTTTCTTAGAAAATAGCTTATTGACCTACATGATACGTGCAAATTCCTTGAGTCATGATTCAAATAAAATGGATTTCAGACTCAGCTCTCTTTTATCAATTTGTAGCATAAATGAAGACAGGTATATGCAATGGTATCCAGAACTTGGAAAAAAACTCCATTATTTTTGGACATTGCAGTATATTCTTTTTTGCTGTGATATTTTTACAAAAATGGATAAAAAAGAAAAGATGAGAATATTATATAATGATGAGTTTGTTAAAGAATACAAACATAAGTCAAAAGACTTCTCCTCTTCTCCCTATAAATTCTATTTTAAGATTCTCTTTCATTTGGTAAATAGGAAAATAAAAAGATATGAAAAGAAGGCAAAATTAATTGCGAAATAATAACCAATATTTAAAATTAAAAGCAAATTACTTGCTCGCTATTTTTTAACATTAGCAATAAAACAAAGATGGTAAGTATCCAATAGCTATGAGTTATATTCATTGATTTAAATTTATTAATAAGCATTACAACATTTACCATAAATACATCAATATTTATGGTGAGTAATTTTCTTGGTGCAAAAAATTATTCTTAATTAGAAAAGAACTTTGTGCTTTATAGATGGTGAAATCTTATACTTTGGACTTTGTTTTGGTGTTATACTGATTGATGATATGCTCATGATCATTAATAAGTTGTTGGGTGTTTTTATTAAGCATTTATTACCTTAATAATAGAATTAATATTACAACTATGGTAAACTCACAAAACGATGAAAAAAGAAAAAGAAGAAAAGAAAATCCGACATTTTTCTAAAAAAACACTTATATATTCTATTGGTACCATAATTTCCTCAGTTGCTGTTTTACTTGCAGCTCCAATATTTACAAGGACATTAACTACTGCAGAATTTGGTAACTATGAATTAAGCTATGCTTTGATTTATTTACTATGTACTGTTGGTTTTTTTGATATCTTTACATCCACTCTCCGTTTTATGTATGGAGAAAAAGAAGAAAATACAGAAAACAGAAATAAAGCAATATATTCTAGTGCTTTGTTGGTAATAATCCTAATAGCAATTCTTTTCTTTACTGTCCCTATAACAGCTTTAATAACTCCATTACCTTTTGTCAAAGCTGCTTTATTTTATGGAGTATTATTCAGCATATCAAAATACTATCAAATTATTGCAAGAGGTTGTGATAGAGAGTTGGAGTACTCGCTTGGTTTCTCTATTTATCATATAATAAACTTGTTGACGGTTTGTTATTTATTGGTTATAAAAGATTATAGTTCCTGGTCATTATTGGTTGCCATGGGATGTGGACATATTATTGAAATAATATATTTAGAATATAAATTAAGATTAATTATAAATTTTAAACTTCGTTATATTGATTTTCATTTGATGGGTAGAATATTTCATTTTGCAGTTCCTTTAGCAGTATCAGCTGCAGGAGGTTGGATACTTAACTACTATACAAATATAAAGATTGTTGAAATTTTAGGTGCTGATTCCAATGGTATATACTCAATGTCAGTCAATATTGCTCGTAGTATACCATCAATTACCTATGGGGTTCTTCTTGCTTGGCAGGAAATTGCATTCTCTTTCAAGGGCTGTGAAGTTGATAAAAGAAAGTTCTTTTCTGAAGCAATTGAAAATATTATAGTAACTTTAAGTCTGCTTTATGTTCTTTTTTTATCGCTTTCAACTCTTGTGGTGCCTTATTATTTAGGGCCTAGTTATCATGGTGTATTGGATGTAATGTATATTACCTGTGCCTGCATGACCTTTGAAACAATAAGCAACATGCTAGCTAGCATATTTGGCAATAGCATAAACAGCAAACCCATTATGATTTCGATTATAATTGGTGCAGGAATTGATTTATTAACTTTAACTCCATTGATCAATTCTTATGGTATAATTGGAGCAGGTTATTCAAGCATGATAGGTTTTGGAATTACCTGCATTATTAGAGCGATATGGATTATTGGTAGCGAAAAATTAAAAATTAATTATATTAAAATATTATTTTATATTTCGATAGGAGTTCTTGGTGGATATTTGTGTAAATCAAAGGATACTGTAACTTTAATAATGGTTGCAGCAGTTTCTGGCGCAATGTTCTTATATTATTTTAGGAAAGGCAAAAAAAAAGATGCGTAAATTAATAAATTTTTCATTGAAACACAGCAAAATGGTATTGATAATAATAGCTACTATAACTATAAGCTTAGGCTTTTTTGCTAAGTCTATTTCAATTAATGGTAATTACCTTAACTTGGTGGTAGCGGATCCTGAAATACAAAAACTTAAAGCAGAATATGCCTCTTCCTCTGAAGATTCAAAATATTCTCAAGATTTTTATTTCATGATTACTGATGATGATTTATATACAACTGAAGTATTCAATAAAGTAGACGATGTACTAACAATTTTAGCAGACTATGAAGAAATAGGAGTTCCTGTATCTGCACTATCAATGGTAACTGTTGTTAAAAAAGGAACACGACTTGCCGTGGAGCCAATGAGCAAACATGTCCTGGGCGAGCAATGGACTCAAGAAGAAGTAGATACCTTTAAGCAGACGTTGGCTAATGATGATGTCATGCAGAATCTACTTGTTACAAATGATGGCAAGACTCTTCTTTTTTACTTTCCAAGTAATTCTTTCACCACTGAATTTACAAACTCTGTACTTAAAACTGTTCATTCCCTTGATGCCTGCTGTGATGAAGTAGCCGTAGGTGGTAGTGGTACATTGGCTTTGAGTATGAATAAATATCTTTACTCAGATTTAACCAATCTTCTATTACTTGGTTTTTTTGTAATTCTTATAATATTTTACGTATCCTTTAGATCTAATCGTGCGGTGTTAAATACCTTGGTATTATCAAGCATCGGAATTATATGGACAATCGGAACGATGGTCTTATTGGGCTATGAGCTAACATTAGTTAATATAGTAATACCCTGTATGGTCCTTATTTTGGGTTCCTCCTATAGTGTTCATATTTTAAATGAATACTTTAGAATGTACCATGAAAATGGAAATCACACCAATTTGGATGAAGCATATGTTAAAATTGGTAAAACCATATTCATGGCATGCTTTACAACTGCAATAGGTTTCTTGTCCCTTTTAGTATGCGAGATTCAAACCTTTAGAGAGATGGGAATTTCAGTTTCGTTTGGTATTTTCTACTGTGCTATATTATCAATTACTTTGATACCTGCTTGGCTGAATCTAATAAAAGAACCCCGCACCATTCAAATTGATCAGTACAAAATTGGATTCTTTACAAAAATGGAAAAAGTAATTCCGGCCTACGTTACAAACCATTATAAAGTTGCAATTTTCATATTTGCATTTTTAATTGTAGGATTTGGGTTTACTCACAATAAAATTGAAACAGATACAAACTACATGGAGTACTTCCCACAAGAAGATCAAAATATAATTAACTTTAAGAAATTAGCTGTTAGCTTTGGTAGCACAACTCCTTATTATATAATTTTAGATGCACCAAATGCTGAGAAAAATTATTTTAAAGACAGTGTTAATCTTAAGAAGGTATATGACTTTGAAACTGCACTACAAACTCAAGCTGCAGATATAATCCATATAACCTCTATATCTCAATATGTAGCCTTTTTAAATAATGTATATTCAGGAAAATCTGAAATTCCAGACTCAAATGGTTTGATAAATATGATGTCCAGATATCTTGTTTTGATTGAAAACAACATGAAAGGTGAAAGTTCTTTGATTTCTGATTTAATGAATAAAGATGGAAACAGAATAAAACTTCAAATAAATTATTTTGACAGTGAGAAGATGAACCAACCTTCCATTCAATGTGCTCAAAGGCTTAATGATGCAATAGAAGGCAATAAAAATCTATTGGGTGATGATGTACAGATAGTATCTTGGAGTGATGCTTCAGAAGGCTTGCATGTTTCAAATATAATAAAAACTGACCAAGCTAAATCCACATTCATTTCATTTATTCTTGTTTTGATATTTGTTACCATACTATTTAAATCCTTTACAGAAGGGTTATATACCATGATACCTGTTTTGACAGGTATCCTTGGAAACTACATCTTCATGTACTTAACAGGAATTCCTTTTGATATCATCACAGCAGTCTTTACCTCAATTGTAGTAGGTATAGGTGTTGATGATTCAATTCACTTCATGAACAGGTATAACTCATATCAGAAGGTTTATCCGGATTATACAAAGACTGAAATAATAGAGATGACACTTAAGGAAACAATAAGGCCTATAACGCTAACTTCAGTTTCAATTATTGGAGGAATGCTTGTAATGTTATTTGCATCCTATTCGCCAATCAGATACTTTGGATTGCTTCTAGCTTTTGCTCTTTTATTAACAACACTTTCCACATTGATCTTGCTTCCATCTACAATTATATTGGTAGAGAATATAAAAAGTAAATTTAGAAAATAATTTATAGACACAAAAGAAAGCACTTAAACTTTTCAAATAACTTGAAGGTTTAGTGCTTTTTGTTTTTAATTTTAAAGAAAAAGATTGATATTTTAAGTTTTAAATACAAAAGTTTGTACCAAAACTTATAGGGAGAATGAATAAATCCCTTGCTGTGAATTATATACTGTTCAAGGATTGTATCATCAAAAAAGATACTCTGCTTTTCTTTTCTGCTCATTCCCTTTATGTGATCGATATGAATGAACATATATTCCAGGGCCCACCAATAATGAAAGTCCTCACCAAATGAGGGATACCATTCTTTATATCTATTTTCGGTTAGTGTACATAGTGATGTAAGTAGATCTAATTTCTTTTTAATATCACTGGTGTCATGGCTTAAGGAATCATTACGAATCATGTAGTTAATTAAGGTATGCTTTAAAAACACTGCCTTATTGCAGACTTTTAAAAATCGAGGAAGACTTTCTATATCTTCAAAACGTCGAAGGTTTTCATCTTGATAAATTCCTTTTATCGTTGTGCTTTTGAACATTTTGTTCCAGAAGAAAGTTTGATAATCCATGGATAAAAATATTTGTTCATGTATTTCTTTACCTTCTTTTACAAAGTACTTTAGTTTTTTCTTGGCTTTAAATAATTTTTTAGGCATTTTTTGATTGAAGGTATATTTCAATTTAAATGCAGCTACATCAGAAGAAGTTTCCTCAAGGGCTCTTTCTGCATATTCAATTGCATTCAAATAAAGATGGTCATCAGAATCTAAGGTGGTAACATATTTTCCAACAATGGTTCTAAATCCAAGGTTACGAGCAGCAGATATACCTTTGTTTTGTTGATGAATGACCTGAATTCTATTGTCTTTTTTAGACCATTCTTCGCAAATTAAACCAGAATTGTCAGTAGAACCATCATCTATCAGCAAAATTTCCAAATTCTTGTAGGTTTGTTTTGTAACACTTAATAGACACCTATCTAGATACTTTGCAGTATTATATACTGGCACTATTATAGAAACTAAAGCACTCATAATTTTTTAAGTTTATTTCTAGGAATGTAAAACCCAGCTTCTTTTTTTGCCAATAATTTGTTATATTCTTCTTCAAATTCTTTTGCAACATTCCGTCCATCAAAGCGATGAATATTTTTCTTAGCTGCAATACGTTTCTTTTTAATTAAATCCATATCAGTAAAAGCTATTTCTAGTTTTTTTGCTAAATCCTCAATATTGCCTTTTTTAAAATGCCATGAGCTATCTTCGTCTGCCAGAGTTGTCATATTGGGTACATCAGCAGTTATGCAAGCAACGCCCGAACATAATGCTTCAATTATTGTCATGGATTGGTTTTCTGTAAGAGATGCTGTTACAAAGCTATTAATATTATTTAGAAGCTCTGATTCAATTATTTCTTTATGTGCTCGATAGCCTGCAAAGAAAATGGAATCATTCAAATCAAGGGCTTGTACCTCTTCTTTTAATTTTTTTTCAAAAGGTCCTTGTCCAATGATTATAAGTTTTGCATCTTTGTATTTCTTTTGTAAGATATTAAATCCAGCAATCAAGGTCTCAAGACCTTTTTCATATCCAAGACGACCTACAAAGAGGAAGGTTTTATCTCCTATTCCAAAGTCAACAATATCCTTAGGTATTTCTCGAGTTTTAGCTTTTTCATAGATTGAAACATTTATTCCATTTGAAATATATTTAATTGGGATTTCCTTATTTTTTACATGAATGCTTAATTCATTGCAGGTGTTTTTACTTGGAGCGGTAATTTCCCAAGTTATCTTGAACACAGGTTTGAAGACAATTTTCCATATAGCAGATGTAGACATTTTAGCTAATTTCATGTTCTTGAAAAAATAATTTATATATATAGGATCATTTATTAGTGTGTGATGAGTATATAAAACAGGAACTTTATGTCGTCTTGCACATCTTCCCAAGGCAACACCAATAAGCCATGGACTTGTTATATGAACCATATCTATTTTTTGCGCTATAAATTCTTTATTTAAATACCAACTATATACTGGAAGAACTTTTATGCCTTTATAGATAAAACTCTCGAGTGCTTTTACATGTACTATTTCTATTCCATCTTCAATAACGTCTTCTTGGAATTCTTTTTCATTAGGGACAAAAAAAACTACTTCATGGCCTAATGCAATTAAATTATTAGCTAAATTTATGGAAGATGTAATTACTCCATTTTGTTCTGGATAAAATATATCAAAGCCAAATGCTATTCTCATAATTATTCCTTCTTTCACTTTTTGGTACTATCTTTAATAGGTGACAGTATTATAGGAAATAACCCTATTAAAATATAGATTAAGAAGAGAAATAACGTAAAAAACACCTAAAAAATATATACAATTATGTCAATAAATCTGTAATTATCAACATAAAGTTCTTTTATGTTTTTGTTTTTAATTCTGTTAGGCATTAATAGTACTAATATGTCTCTATAATAAAAGAAATACGATTATTCAAACTTGATTTTTTTCAAGTAGTAGAATAATGTAATTTCATGATAGTAATTTTAAATAAAAACATAACAAAAAAGCAAAAAACAAGCGTTATTTCATACCTTGAAGATAAAGGTTTGAAGGTAAAAGAAATAATTGGCCAAGAAGACACTGTATTAGGTGCTGTTGGTAAGAGTGGATTGGATACCAGAGAGGTAGCACAACTTGAAGGAGTTTCTTCTGTTGTACCTATTTCAAAACCATATAAATTGGCATCCCGTGAATTGAAAAAAGAAGATACAATTGTACAGGTAGGTAATGTAAAAATTGGTGGTAATCGTATTGCTATCATGGCTGGCCCATGTGCTGTTGAATCTGAAGAACAGATCATGAGCATTGCAAAGGAAGTACGTGATTCTGGTGCAGTTATTTTACGTGGTGGTGCATTCAAACCAAGAACCTCTCCCTATTCTTTCCAAGGACTTGGTGAGGAAGGCTTAAAGTATTTAAGAAAAGCAGGTGATACCTATGGTATGCCTGTTACAACTGAAGTTGTATCTCCATCCGATGTTCAGATGATGAGTAAATATATTGATATGTTCCAAATTGGCGCTAGAAATATGCAGAATTTTGAATTGTTAAAAGCTGTAGGTGCTACAGGTATGCCAGTACTTCTAAAAAGAGGTATCTCAGCAACCATTGAAGAGTGGTTGATGGCTTCAGAGTACTTGATGGCAAGTGGAACAGATCAAATCGTACTTTGTGAAAGAGGTATTAGAACTTATGAAACAGCAACAAGAAATACACTTGATGTAAGTGCCATTCCAGTTGCTCAAAAATTGACTCACCTACCTGTTATTGGAGATCCAAGTCATGCTACTGGAATCAGAGCATTGGTATCACCAATGAGTCTTGCAATAATTGCAAGTGGAGCAAGTGGTCTAATGGTTGAAGTTCACAATCATCCAGAAAAAGCCTTGAGTGATGGCGCACAATCTTTGTATCCTTCTCAATTTGAGAAGTTGATGAGAGATGTTCAAACCATGGCACCAGTTGTAGGTAAGAGCTTAGAAAGAATACCTAGAATAATACCAATGGCAATTAAAAACGGTGTTGAAGTTCAAGAAAGAATTGATACAATGAAGATATCCTTTCAAGGTGAACGTGGTGCTTACAGTGAGTTAGCAGTTCGTAGAACCTTCGATGAGGAATGTGAGGTTATACCTAAGAAAGAATTTTCTGATGTATTCGAATCTGTAATGAAAAATGAAAGTGATTATGGTGTTATTCCAATTGAAAATACTCTAGGTGGTACAATTTATGATAACATTGATAACTTAATAAATTATCCAGATATTACAGTTGTAGGTGAGCAACATATTAGAATTATTCATAATTTAATTGTTCTTCCTGGAACAAAATTAAAAGATATCAAGAAGGTATACTCTCATCCACAAGGTTTGGCACAATGTGATAAATATTTAAAAAATAAACTATCACAAGCCCAGGCTGTTCCTTTCTTTGATACTGCAGGAGCAGTAGCATTCATTAAAGAACAAAATGATCCATCTTTTGCTGCAATTGCAGGAGCCCCTGCTGCAGCATTTCACAAGATGGAAATACTTGAAGCAGGAATAGAATCTCATCCAAGCAACTACACAAGATTTTATGTAATCTCACGTAGTGAACGTGTTGATGAATATGTAAGTGCAAGTAAGATAAATAAAGCATCGATGGTAATTTCAGTTGCTCACCAAGCTGGGTCTTTGTTTGATGCCTTGGCTATTCTTTCAGAATATGGTTTGAACATGAAGAAATTAGAATCACGTCCAATCGAGGGAAAACCTTGGGAATATTCATTCTTCATTGAAACAGAATTAAATGATAGAAATAAATTTAAAGAAGCTTGTGAGCTGATGAGTAAAACTTGTTCAAGTTTTAGAATTCTTGGAGAATTTAGTTCAACTAATTAAATTGGTTGTATCTTATCTGCTATGGCTATGTTATAAACTGTAGCAGATAGTAACTTACTAAATAAAGGATGTTGGTTTGAAAGGTGCTTTTATATATGTTGATGCAGGCAAGGGCCATTATGTCCCTGCTAAAGCTGTTTATGATAGATTTCTAGAAAAAGGACATGAAGCAACACTTGATAATCTATTCTTATTGATGGAAAGTGAGATGTGGAACAGGCTAGTTAAATCTGCTTGGAGACGTCAATTGCAGCACCCCAAATTAGAAAGGATAGAAAATTCCTTTTTTGATAGGAGTCTTAGTTTTCATCTTGTTAAATTTCTAGCATTTATCAACATATCTGAAAGAAGAGCATTTAAGGCTTGGTATGAAAAAGAGAGACCTGATTTCATCTTTTGCACCAATTATTTTGCAGGACCAATTCTTACCACAATGCTAAAGCATGCCAATATAAATATTCCCTTATTTGTATTGGGTACCGATGTTTTCGATAACCAGAAAACAGGTGTTAGCAATCGAATTGATATTCAATACATGCCATCACAATTGGGTGTTAAAAACTACAAAAAACATGGATTTGATCCCTCGATTGTAAAGCTTTGTCCCTTTCCCTTGAAGAAAGGAATGGTTCAATATGTCAAATATAGCAAGCATCAAGCCAGGAAAGAATTAAAAATTGAACTAAACAAGCCAACTCTAATCTACAATCTTGGTGGAGAGGGAATTGGTCATACTTTATTTATAAAGGCTGTAGTCAATCAGAATTTAGATTGGCAGATAATTGTTCTTGGAAACATGAGTCGAGCCACACAAAAAAGATTTGATGGCTTCAAGCAAAAAAATCCTAATTTTTCTTTGGTAACTCCAGGCTTTGTTAACAATGTAGGTCTATATATCAAGGCTTGTGATGTTCAACTAGGAAAAACAGGTGGTAATGCCTTTTTAGAATCATTGTATCTTCATAGACCTTTCTTGATGTCTGAACTGCTTTATTGTTCAAAGGGCTATTTGGAATTCATGAAAGATTACAAGGTTGGGTGGGCTGAGAGCAATACTAAAAAGCAGATTGAAATTCTTAAGCAATTTTTAGTTAGCAAAGCGGATCAGGAAGAAATGGAAAGGACCATGTCCTCACTTCCTATAAGTTTTGATGTTCCTGCATTTGTTGATCAAATAGTTGAGGATTATAAAAGACTTGATACTCCTGAAAAATTATTTGCAAAAAGAAAAAGAATAAAAGAAAATATTAAAAAAGATCATCACATAAAAAACAGATAGCAGAATTTGATGCAAAATTAAATGTTTTCTTCATATATAAGGTATGAGATGTTTCAAGATATTTTTATTCAATATGGTTCTTTTGATTCTGCTTTCATCATGTCAGATGAGCAGCAACAATAAAATAATAAATGTTCACATACAGGATATCTTTCCTTATGAAGAAGAAATATGCAAACCTTTGTGGTATAGGTTAAGCTATAATGACAGTTTGGGTGTTATTCATACTAAGAAGATAGCCAGAGGTATTCATGATGTAACATTATGTGTGCCCAAAAATACCAATACATATTTAATTGCACAGGTTGTAGGTGATTACTATCCACAAGGTGGAGTCATCACAACCTCAACCATGTCAAAGGTTAATTTAACATTTGAACAAGGTTATCTTGTTGATTTTCTTCTTTCAATTGAAAATCAGAATTCTGATGCAGTGAATGTTTTAAATTATGAGAAGCTGCTTCAAACTTTAAAGGATACAAAGCTTCTTTATAATTTTGATCAATTTACACTAGCGCGTGCAATTTTAAATGGAACTCTTGTTAATTCTTCTATATATTCTTTAAATAACGTGAGAGTGGATGTAACTCAAATACCTCCAGGCTATTGGGTAAGTGATTATCAAAGTGAAGGATCTTTTTGGGTTACCAATTATACTGAAAATAATGTAATCCTGAGTTTAAATGATGGCATTCATAATTATCTGAACTACTACAATGGTTTCTTATGTAGAGTGGTTGTAGACGCAAGAAATAATAAATACTTTGTAACATTAAAACCTTTACCAGATGATTTAGAATAGAAAACTCAAGGCGTTAACCCTGAGTTTTTAGTTGTTTATAATTTAGAGATTAAACTCTTAATTGCAATTTAAGGTAATAGTGGAAAATTACCAGTTGATCAAAAGGTTGTAGTTCCTATTAGCTGAATTAAGCAACATCGCTTAAGTAATGGGGACAATCAAGTGTAACTTAATATCTCCGAGAGATTTGAACTTACTATTTTAATTTTCTTTTGATATTTATAATATAATAAATTACGAAAGTTATGTCAACAGTATTTTGAATAAAAGAATTAAAATATAAGCAAATGTGATAAATATTTTACAAGTATTGATTTAAAACTCACTAACTCTTGAAGTAGCTTGCATTTGTGCATATCGAGAGGAATATAGTACAAATTGATTATGACACTAACTAATTATGCCTTTTACAAGCTCCTCTTCCAATTTTTTTAAGATTGATTTTGTTTGTATAAAATTCATTTTAAAAAAACCCGATAATAAGAGCATTGATAAAATGAGAAAACTTGAAAGACTTTTGGAAATTGCTTGGTGTTATTTTATAAAGATATGAATTGAAAGATGACGTAAAGCACAAGCTAGTAAGTACGAATTGATAAAATTTCATTGTTTTTTCAATAATTTTGATTGGAAATTTCCATAAATTATTAAAATTATAGTTGCTGTTTTGGTAATATAATTAAGATCTATTAAATAAAAAGGATAAATAATGAACTCATTAATTACTGGGGCTACTGGAAATGTCGGCCTTGAGATTATCGTACAACTTTAAAAGTTAAAAGAATTCTTCAATCTGTTTGCTGGTGTAAGAGATATTGAAAAAGCAAAAATGAAATTTTTTCATTAGAAAATGTGCAATGTGTCAAATTTGATTTTGAAGATGAAGCTACCTTTGATTCTGCGCTTTCCAATATTGATATCATTTTTTTACTGCGACCACCTTTTATTTCTGAAAAAGGAATAAAGAGGATTGTCTTTTTGTCAGTTCAAGGAGCAGAAAAAAATACCTTAATACCTCATAGGAAAATTGAATTACTTATATTAAAATATGAAATTGATTATATCTTTATACGTCCAAGCTATTTTATGCAAAATTTAACCACTACTTTAATTTAGGGAAATCAATGAAACAAAAACCATCACTCTTCCTTCTGGAAAAGGAAAATTCAATTGGATAGATATTGTTAACATGGCAGAACTTGGTGCTAGATTTATTTCAGATTTTGAAAACTATAAAAATAATTCCTTCACAATATCTGGTAATGAGAATTTTGGTTTTAATGCTGTTGTTCAAAGAATAAACACAATTTGTAAGACCAATATTAAATATAACAGTGTGAATTCTATAATGTACTATTTCAAAAAGAAGAAAGAAGGAGTTGAGAAAGGCATGATAATTGTGATGTTAATATTGCACTTTTTGCCAAGAATACAGAAAGAGCCAGAAATAATAAGAACTTATGGTGATATTTTTAAATGTGACCCTACGGGTATTGATTGTTTTATAGAGAACAATAAGCCAAATTCATCTAACAGTTGCTTAAGGAGCTGTTAAAGTGATGTTTCCTATTAACGAATCATATAGGTGCAGATGAATGCATTGGGTGCTGATGGTATTGCAGGGTGTGCTTGATCATCATAAAAGGAGTCTTTTATAAATTATATTATCTTCAATTATTTACAGTAGAAATCATAACTTAACCAAAGAAAAAGAACACCTCGCTATTTTATTTTAAGCAGCAAGGTGTTCATTTACAGTAGAATATTTATTATTTTACAACGATATTTACTAGTTTTCCAGGAATTGCAATTTTCTTAATAATTGTTTTTCCTTCCAACCAAGGCTTGATCCTTTCATTGTCTAAAGTAACGGCAATCATTTCTTCTTTTGAGATTCCACGTTCTACGGTTACCTTAGCTCTAAGCTTACCATTAACCTGCATTACAAGTTCAATTTCATCATCAATGGTTAGCTTCTCCTCAAATAAAGGCCATGGTTCTCTCGCAAGAGTATTGGAGTGACCTGCTCTCTGCCATAGTTCCTCACATAGGTGTGGAGTATAGGGAGCCATCATTAAGATTAAATCTTCCCAAACCTCACGAGGTAGGTTCTCAATCTTATAAAGCTCATTAACCAGTACCATCATTTGACTGATAGCAGTATTGAAGTTCAAGGTATCTGTATCGCTGGTAACCTTCTTGATTGTTTTATGCAATTTCTTGGTTAGGTCCTTTGAAGGCTTTTCTTCAGAAATTGTTCTATCTTCACCGAGTCTCCAAATTCTATCTAAGAAACGGTAAATACCTGACATTCCAGAAGTTGACCAAGGTTTTGATATCTGCAATGGACCCATGAACATTTCATAAACTCGCATTGAGTCAGCACCGAATTCATCGATGATTTCATCTGGATTTATAACGTTTTTCAAGCTCTTTGACATTTTAGCAACAACTTTTTCAAGTTCAGTGTCTGTGCCTTTTTCTTTATAAACTCCAACGCTTGTTTCATCAACTTCATCAGCTGGAACCAATGATTTGTCTGCTCTTTGATAAGCAAAGCTGGTGATCATTCCTTGGTTTACCAAACGTTTGAAAGGTTCTTTTGTGTTTACAAGACCCAAATCAAATAATACCTTGTGCCAGAATCTAGCATATAGTAGGTGAAGAACTGCATGCTCAGCTCCACCAACATATAAATCAACAGGCATCCAGTAGTCTTCTTTATCCTTGCTAACAAACTTTTTTGTGTTTAGAGGATCAAGATAGCGGAGGTAATACCAACAAGATCCTGCCCATTGAGGCATTGTGTTGGTTTCTCTCTTTGCAGGTCCACCACAGATTGGGCATGTGGTTTCTACCCATGAATCAATATTTCCTAATGGACTTTCTCCTGTTCCTGAGGGTTCATAAGAATCGACTTCAGGTAATTCTATAGGAAGTTGGTCTTCAGGAATTGGAACAATTCCACATTTAGCACAATGAACTAGAGGAATTGGTTCTCCCCAGTATCTTTGTCTTGAGAAGATCCAGTCACGAAGTTTGTAGTTAATGGCCTTATGTCCACAATTTTTTTCTTCCAACCAAGCCATCATTTTTTCAATGGCATCTTCTTTATTTAAATCATTTAAGAAATCAGAGTTAACGTGTGTGCCATCTTCAGTCCATGCTTCTGTTTGAACATCAACTTCACTTTTTAATACTTCGATGATAGGAAGTTCAAATTTATGTGCAAAATCCCAGTCGCGTGTATCGTGAGCAGGAACGGCCATGATTGCGCCTGTACCATAGCTAATCAATACATAGTCAGCTATCCATACAGGAATTTCCTTGCCATTTACAGGATTGATTGCATAGCTACCAGTAAATACACCAGATTTGTCTTTAGCTAAATCTGTTCTCTCAAGATCAGACTTTTCTGTGGTTTTTTTAAGATATTTAGCTACCGCTTTTTTTTGTGCAGGTTTTGTTAATTTATCTACTAGTGGATGCTCAGGTGCTATAACCATGTAGGTTGCACCAAATAGGGTATCACAACGTGTTGTGTAAACTTCTAACTTGTCATCAAAGTCAGCAAGCTTGAAGAATACTGATGAACCTTCTGATCTACCAATCCAGTTGCGTTGCATTGCTTTAACGCTTTCTGGCCAATCTAAATCATCCAAACCTTCAAGAAGCTTGTCAGCATATTCAGTTATCTTAAATACCCATTGTCTGATGTTTTTTCGTACAGTTACTGTTCCACATCGTTCACATCTACCATCTTTCACTTCTTCATTTGATAGACCTGTTTTGCAGCTAGGGCACCAGTTGATAGGTTTTTCTGATTCATATGCTAGGCCTTTGTTATAAAGCTGCAAGAAAATCCACTGAGTCCATCTGTAATATTCAACAGAATGGGTGGAGACTTCCCTGTTCCAGTCATAGCTGAATCCCAAACTTTTAATCTGTCGTCTAAAGTTTTCAATGTTCTTTTCAGTTGTTTTTTTAGGAGGAGTACCTGTCTTAATAGCATAGTTCTCAGCGGGTAGGCCGAAAGAATCGAATCCCATTGGATGCAAGACATTGTAGCCGTTCATTCTAGAGAAACGGCAATAAATATCAGTCGCAGTGTAGCCTTCTGGATGTCCTACATGAAGACCAGCACCTGAGGGATATGGAAACATGTCCAATACGTATTTGCGCTTTTCTTTAGGATATGACGCATCTTCAGTGGTAGCAAAAGTCTGGTTTTCTTCCCAGTATGCTTGCCACTTTGTTTCTATTTCGTTAAAAGGGTAATTACTCATAGGATTAATATACATTTGCACTTAAAACTCGTCAATATAAACTTAAGATTAGTGCTAGTTAAATTTATATTTATTCATCATTTGGATTTTGAGTGAATGTAATTTCATCAATTCTCTTATCGTTCATTTTTTTGATGAAGTATTTACCGTAGTTATCGTCGATAATTTCATTCTCTTCAGGAATGGTTCCCGTTATGCTCATTAAATAGGCTGCAATGGTTCCAACTTTTTCTGCTTTTGGATATTTTATGTTCATTTCATCACAAAATTGAAGAAAAGGGGTTTCACCTTTTATTAAATATTTATCATCTCTATCCTCAATCTTTTGAATATTCTCACCTTCTGCAAATTCATGTTCATCGTAGATCTCACCAATTACTTGCTCTGCAACATCTTCCATTGTTACGATTCCACTGAAGCCACCATATTCATCTAGAATAATTGCCATTTGAAGATTTTTTTTCTTGAATAGAAAGAAGATGTAATCAACATGCTTCGTTTCAGGAACAAATATAGGTTTTCTTGCAATTGAAGATAAACGTTGATTTGACTTTCCTTGTATTTGTGCATGAAGTATATCTCTGATTAAAACAATTCCTGTTATATTTTCATAATCACCTTTATATATAGGAATTCTTGAATAGTTGGAATTTACTATTTGATTAAAGGCATCTTTGATTAACATTTCCTCTGGGAGCAGGAATACATCTTTTCTGTGAGTCATTATGGTCTTGATTGGATTTTCTGAGAAGTGAAGAACTTTTTGAACCAATTCACTTTCATATTCATCAACAATACCACCTTCCTCAGCAAAATCAACAACCCGAAGGATTCCCTCCACTGTAAGTTCCATCTTTTTTCCATTGGAAAAAAGATGACTGATGAAACCACCAAAGGCTTTAATTACCAAAACAATTGGAAATAACAATATTGTTAAAATATAGATTGGATAAGCCATTGCACGAGCAATTGCCGATGAATGAATCATTGCAAGTTGCTTTGGAGTGACCTCACCAAAAATAAGAATAACCAAAGTCAGTACACCTGTACCATATGCAATCATATTGGAACCAAGGTATTTTATGCAGAAAGTTGTAACCAATGAAGAAACACTGATATTTACAATATTGTTTCCAATGAGAATTGTAGTTAAGAGAACATCTTTTTTTTTGGTTAATTTTGCTGCCATTTTAGAAGCGTGACTTTTTTCTTCTTCAAGTTCTCGAATTTGTATAATTGATAGAACTGTGTAAGCTGTCTCTGTTGAGGAGAAAATAGCACTAAGAATGATTAAAATAAAAATGATAATTAATTGTGTTACCATATTTTATCTACTTTTTTATAAATGTAGTTTATCACGGGCACATTCAGGCCCTTTTTATCTAACGGAACTTCCATAACTGCATAATAGAATAAAATTAAAGGGTAAGCAATAATATTAGACCATACAAATGAAATTAGGTTGTATTTATTAGGATAAATATTGGAAAATCATCCCTGATGATAGCAGAATCAAGGCAAGAGTGTAGGTTCCCATTATTTGAAATTCCCCATAGTTCTGCTTTGTGCATAAATTTTTAGCAATAAAGGAATCACTTAAGGTAAATATGGAGGTTCCAACTATCAAAAAAGGATTGTTAAGTAAGGAGCTAGCTGCAATAAAGAGTACAAGCATCGTGGAATAAATGAGCATTGGTATTCTTAATTTTCCTGCCTTTCTTGTTACCATGAACATTTTATAAAAAGGATAAATCACGGCAATAAGGATAAATGGTACATAGAAGAAGGAGACACAATATAAAAAGAAAATTACTATAAAACAAATGTGACCACATAAAAAGCTTACAAGACCAATGCCAAATAATTTTGGTTGATGCGACAATAAAAAAGCATCACCTATTAAATAAAAAGAATAGGATGCAATCAATAGCATTTGAGTTTTTTCATCAAAGGATGTATTTACAAGAACATAGATGAGAGCAAGAGGAGCAAGTGTTAACTTTGTAGCATTTGCTATATTGTTCATCTCAATTACACGAGTCTTAATATTTGTTGCACTTAAAACAACAAATAAATATAGTGGTAGGTAATTCATATTTACATTCTAAATTGGGACTTCACAGATTGCAAGCTATTGTTTGGTTGAATTTGTTTTTAATTATTAAACCACGATGAATAAATAATGCATTTATTGAAAGGAATTAATAATCAAAAATTATGTTGTTTTTAGTAATTATTTTTTGATATTTAGCATTGTATAAATATATAATAAAATAAAAATTTGTTCTTTATTAGGACAGAATAACTATATTTGAAATTAAAAAGGGTTAAATTATTCTTTTATTCGATTTATTCTGTTCAAATATATTGGTTTTAGGTCTTGAAATGAACATACTTTTTGTATTATATTTTATAATAATAAAAATGAGGTAATTATGAATAAAAAATATTTTTTAGGTTTTGTGATGTGTCTTGCTTTTGTATTTGTTGGTTGCTCAACAAAGAAAGCAAATAATGATGATAAATCGGTTTTGATTTATTCAAGTGCGGAAGAATATAGAAATTCATTTATGCAAGAAGATTTAAATAATCATTTTCCTGATTATGATATTACAATTGAATATATGACAAGTGGTGGTCAAGCTGCTAAATTAAAAGCTGAAGGTACAAATACTGAAGCAGACATTTCTTATGATCTTGAATATGGTTATATTGATAAACTCCGTGATGTGCTTGCCAATCTAGATGAATATGATAATTCAATGTATGTAACTGAGTTGTTGGATTCTCAAAATCAAGCTTTTCCTGAATACCGTAATGGTGGATGCATAGCAATTAATCCCGAGATATTGGCAGAAAAAGGATTGCCTGAACCAACAAGCTATAAAGATTTATTGAATCCAATGTATAAAGGTTTAATTTCAATGCCCAGTCCAAAAAGCTCTGGAACAGGTTATATGTTCTTAAAGAGTCTTGTTAATGAATGGGGTGAAGATGAAGCTTTTGAATATTTCAAAGAGCTAGCACCAAATGTATTGCAATTTACATCATCAGGTTCTGGACCTGTTAATGCCTTGATTCAAGGTGAGGCTGCAATTGGTTTGGCAATGACAGCACAAGCTGTAACTGAAATCAATAACGGTGTTAATTTAGAAATTAAATTCTTTGAGGAAGGTTCTCCTGCATCAATGTATGCAATGGCTATAATAAAAGGTAAAGAAGATAGGCAAGCAGTAAAAGATGTATTTAAGTATTTAAATCAAACATTATCTCCAAAAGATAAAGAATTATTCTTACCAGAAAAAATATATAATGATAGGGATTTTGTTATTGAGAATTATCCAATTAATGTTAAATATGCTGATATGAGCAACAATACAAGTGAAGAAAAAACAAGACTCTTGAATAAGTGGGAGTTCTAGTTTTGGATAAATTGGTGGTAACGAATTTATCAAAGAATTTTTCTGAAATAGGAATTCTAAACGATATAAGTTTTTCTGTTAAAAACGGTGAGTTTTTGTCAATATTGGGTCCTTCCGGCTGTGGAAAGACCACCTTGTTGCGTGTACTGATTGGTTTGTTGTCGCCATCATCTGGAACAGTTGTTAAAGATGGTGTGGATATAACTTCCTTAAAACCTGCTAAACGTGGCATGGGAATAGTGTTTCAGAATTATGCATTATTTGAAAATATGACTGTTTTAGAAAATGTAGAATATGCACTTAAACATAACAGTGAGAGCCGCAGTACAGCAAGAGAGACCTCTTTAAGATTGCTAAAAGAAGTAGGACTTGAAGATGAACTAAATAAAAAACCAAGAAAACTATCAGGGGGACAGCAGCAACGTGTTGCTATAGCACGTACGCTAGCTGTTAATCCTGATATTATTTTATTTGATGAGCCCATGTCTGCCTTAGATGTAGATACAAGATTGTCTTTAAGAGATCAGATAAAAAAAATTCAAAAGGAATTTGGTTCTACCATGATTTATATCACTCATGATCAAGAGGAAGCTTTTGCAATGAGTGATCGTATTATGGTAATGGAAAAAGGTGTGATACAGCAAATTGATACACCCATGAATTTAATTGAGAATCCTGCAAATGAATATATTGAACGTTTTGTTAAAGATAACATTCAAAAGAAAATAGATTCTTTAATAAAATATGCTAGTAAGTAATATGAATAAACAAAAAAGAACCACATTAACACCTATAAAAGTTTTATTGGCTATCTTCTTTTTGATAGCAGTTGTCTTTCCTTTAATTAGAATGATGATGAATATGGCCGATACCGATGTATCTGCTATATTGGCTTCAGCTAGGTTTAAAAAAGGCTTAATTAATTCATTGACAACCACCACTGTAGCAACATTAATATCGGTATTTATTGCTACTCTATTATCGTTGTTAATAGAAAGATGCAATATAAAACATAAAGGAATGTGGAAATCCTTATTTATCCTTCCAATGTTAATACCCTCGATATCACATGGTATTGGTTTGATTGCTTTATTTGGACGAAATGGTATCATTACCAATTTTTTGAATCTCCCAACGACCATATATGGATTTTGGGGAATTGTAATTGGATCTGTAATGTATTCTTTTCCTGTAGCCTTCTTGATGATTGATGATGTTTTGAAGTTTGAAGATAGCACTCCTTATGAAGTAGCTGTTGTACTGGATATCAAAAAAAGAAATCAAATAACAGCTATTTTTCTTCCTTATATAAGAAAGCCAATGATTTCAATTGTATTTGCCACCTTTACAATGATTGTAACTGATTATGGTGTTCCTTTGATGCTTGGTGGACGATATACAACTTTGCCTGTTGTTATGTATCAAGATGTAATTGGTTTGCTTGATTTTGGTAAGGGTAGTGTAATTGGCTTGGTCTTGTTGTTACCAGCTATTGTGGCCTTCCTTTTAGATGTATTAAATAAGGATGATGCAAGTTCAAATTTCGTTGTAAAACCATTTGAAATTAATAAAAATAAAATATTAACAACCCTGGGATATATATTGTGCATCTCTGTTGTAGTATTCATAATGCTACCTATATTTGCCTTCTTGGTAATGAGTTTTGTAAACAAGTATCCTGTGGATATGACTGCAACCTTATCCCATATAGGAAGAACTCTGGAGATGAAAGCTGGTACATATTTGGTAAATTCCTTAATAATTTCCTTTTGTGTTGCTGTGTTTGGTGTTGTTCTCTCAACCATTACAGCTTACTGCACAGCAAGAATAAAAACTAAATTTTCAAAGGTTCTGCATTTGCTTTCAATATTAACCTTGGCAATACCCGGATTGGTATTGGGTTTGTCCTATGTGCTTTTTTTCAATGGAACCTTTATTTATGGCACCTTAGCTATATTAATATTGGCAAATTTAATGCATTTTTTTGCATCACCTTATTTGATGATGTACAACGCATATAATAAATTAAACCCCAATTTGGAAAGTGTAGGTGAAACCTTAGGGCTTTCAAAGCTATATATTTTCAGGGATGTAATATTACCCCTTTCTAAAAGCACCATTTATGAGATGTTCTCATATTTCTTCGTAAATTCAATGATGACAATATCAGCTGTATCGTTTTTATCTTCTTCCTCAACACAACCCTTATCGTTGATGATTCCAATGTTTGAGGCTCAAATGATGTTGGAGAGTGCAAGTCTGGTATCCTTGTTGATACTGTTGATTAATTTGACGATGAAGGGAATTATATATTTATTTAAAAATCAAGGAATTAATGGAGTAAAATATGCTTAATCAAGCCCAATTTAGAGTATTAACATATATTGAAGAAAAGAGGGAAGTTCCCTCTCAAAGAGTTTTAGCAAGTGATATAGGTGTATCTCTTGGAACAATTAATAAAACAGCTAATGAATTAATTGAAATTAAATATATCAATAAGAATTCAATAACAGATTTAGGACTTAAAGCACTGGAACCTTATAGGGTAAAGAGAGCTGTTATAATGGCTGCAGGGTTTGGCTCAAGATTGGTACCTATTACCTTGAATACTCCTAAGCCTTTGGTAAGAGTACATGGTAAAAGAATTATTGATAGCTTATTGGATGCTATTGTTGCTGCAGGCATTGAAGAGATCATCATTGTAAGAGGTTATCTTAAGGAACAATTTGAGGACCTTAAATTTAAATATCCAAATATAAGATATATAGATAATGAAATTTTTAATGAGGCAAATAATATTTCTTCCATGCTATGTGCAAGAGATTTACTTCAAAATGCTTATGTATGTGAAGCAGATCTATTGGTAAGAAATCCAAAGATAATAACAAAATATCAATATAACTCCAACTATTTAGCTATTCCTGTGGCCACCACTGATGACTGGTGCTTTTTTACAAAGAATGGAAGAATAGTAAAGTTGGGAATTGGTGGTCGAAACTGCTCTCAGATGGTAGGTGTTTCCTACTGGGATGAAGAGGATGGGAACAAGTTAAAGGAGCATATCAAGAATGTTTATGAAATGCCTGGCGGAAAGGAACGTTTTTGGGACCAAGTTCCCCTTGAATTTTTCATTAACGAATATGATGTAGCTATTAGAGAATGCAGCACCAAAGATATTATTGAAATTGATACCTTTAAAGAACTGAAGGCGATAGATTCTAGTTATAATATTTAATCTTGAATTGTTAACTAAAGTTAAATTGGTTTCCATAATAAGCCGAAAAAAAACTTTTGTAAATTAAATACTTTCGTGGTTAATTATTGAATATTATAACCTGTCTCAGGCTCT